>CAZPWL010000097.1:0-6685 GCA_964590535.1 uncultured Anaerolineaceae bacterium | reverse complement strand
GACGTGGCTGTACCAAAAAGCTCAGCGGAGTATTTTGAACCTCTTCATGCCGTTTACAGGCGCGAACCATGCCGTGAAGCCATACTGAAAGCCATCGTGGAACAAAAAAAACGTCTGATTTCCTGGTTTCCTGATGTTCAAGTGGTGGAATTAGATGCGGATTTTTGCCGCAGTTATGACCCTCACGGGCTGGCTTTTTTCAATATTAACACCCCGGAGGATTTTTCCCGGGCAGAAGCCCTGGCAAAGGCACAATAAATAAAACGAGCCCAGCATTTCGCTGGGCTCGTTCTTTCGTTGGTGTTACGCGACCGCTTCCACCTTGACAGCAGTCACCTTGAATTCCGGAATTTTCGCGATGGGGTCGAGGGCTGCCTTGGTAAGGTAATTGATATTGTTCTCCGGGAAGTGGAAATTCCCATAGATTAGACCTTCCGGCACTCTGTCAGTCACCCAGGCTCCTGCGGTGATAGTGCCGCGCCTCGATGTGACTTTAACTCTGTTGACCTCGTGAGTCAAACCTAGTTTGACCGCATCGGCAGGGGAAACCTCAATCAGAGCCTGTCCGTAGATTTCCATCAACTCCTTGACCCGGCGGGTCATTTCGCCGCTGTGCCAGTGATAAATCACACGACCAGTGGTAAGCATCATTGGGTATTCTTCATCCGGCAGCTCGGAGGGGTCCAGGTGGATGGCAGGGATGAAATTGCCCTTTCCACGCGTGAATTTGCCAATATGCAAGATAGGTGTTCCAGGATGCTCCGGGGTAGGGCACGGCCAGCAAAGGCTCTCACCAGTGTCTAGGCGTTTATGAGAGATACCGCCGTAACTAGGGGTAAGAGCGGCGACCTCGGCCATAATATCCGCGGAACTTGAATAGTTCCATCCGGACCACGCAGTAGGATAGATGCGATGGCCGCCAAGCGCAATAATCCGTCGGGCAATATCTGAGATGATTTCCCAGTCCTGACGGGCTTCACCACGTGGCGTGATTGCCTGGTGGAGCATCTGAACTCGGCGCTCGGTGCTGGTGTAGGTGCCGGTCTTTTCGACAAAGGAAACGCCGGGCAAAAGCACGTCCGCGTAAGCCGAGCTTTCGGTTGGGAAAATATCCTGAAGCGCAAAGAATTCCAGCTCTTCAAGGCAGTGGCGAATATGATTGGAATCCGGGTCGGTCATCGCAGGATTCTCGCCAAGAATGTACAGGGCTTTGGTTGTTCCTTCAAGCACGCCAGGGATGATTTCAGTCACCGTCTTGCCAACTTTATTGGAAAGAGTGGTTCCCCAGGCTTCTTCGAATTTCCGTTGTGAAGCTTCAGCAGTAACCGCCTGGTAGCCGGGATAAACATTTACAAGACAGCCCATATCACAAGCGCCTTGCACATTATTCTGTCCGCGCAGGGGATTGACGCCGCCGCCAGGTATTCCGAAGTTGCCCAACATCATCTGCAAATCAGCAAGCGCGAAAACGTTGTGAACACCCGTAGTATGCTGTGTGATTCCCATCGCCCAGAAAACTGCCATGGGGGCGTTCTTGACGATGATTTCGACGGCTTTGTAGAGTTGTTCAACAGGTATGCCAGTGATTTTTGAGACTTTTTCCGGGGGATAAAGTTTAATATTCTCGACCAAAGCCTCAAAATTTTCCGTCCGTTCTTCAACGAAAGCGGTGTTGACATAACCCTTTTCAAGGATGATGTTCATGAGGCCGTTAACCAGAGGAATGTCTGTTCCGGGTTTTTGCTGCAGATGCAGTACGGCAAACTCGCATAGATCAATCTGGCGGGGGTCAGCCACGATCAATTTCACGTTTCGACGCAATACTGCCTGACGAATTTTTGAACCAAATACGGGATGCTGCTCGGTGGTGTTGGACCCGATTACCAGCATGGAATTTGCGTGTTCGGCAATATCTTTCATGGAGTTTGTCATCGCACCTGAACCCAGGGCGGTGGCAAGGCCGGCAACTGTGCTTGCGTGGCAAAGACGGGCGCAGTGGTCGATGTTGTTGGTTCCGATGACCTGACGGGCAAATTTGTTCATCAGGTAGTTTTCTTCGTTCGTGCATTTAGCTGAGGAAAGCACACCGACGCTGTCCGCTCCAAAGGTATCGCGCGTTTTTGATAACTTTTCGGCCACCAGGTTAAGAGCCGTGTCCCAATCTGTCTCCACCCAGGGACCGCGATCTTGCTTGGAAGGCCGCGCTTCACCCTTGAGGAGATATTCGCGTACCAAAGGTTTGGTCAGGCGGTCCGTGTGATGCACGTAAGAAAAGCCAAAACGACCTTTGACGCAGAGATGCATGCCATTGGCGGGAGCCATTGGGTTTGAAGTGACGCGAACGACCTGATTATCGACCACGTTTAGATCAAATTGACAGCCAACGCCGCAGTAAGAGCATGTGGTGGTGACTTTCTTTTCTGCCGCTGGCGCTGACACAGAAGGCTTGAGAGTCAGCGCGCCGGTGGGGCAGTAAGCAACGCAAGCTCCGCAGGATTCACAGCGCGCATCCAGCATGTGTTGGTCCATACCAGCCGCCAAATGAGATTCGAAACCTCGTTCAGAAATACCCCAGACAAAGCGTCCCTGGATTTCGGCGCAGGCTCTCACGCAGCGTGTGCACAGAATGCACTTGTTCAAATCAACGAAAACGAATGGATTGGGATCCTGATCGATTGGATACCTTGGCGAGGGAGATGTAAGCGATTTTGGGTCAAGGTTATAGAATCGAGCCCATTTGTAAAGTTCGTTATCAGCATCATTGCTGGCGTAACCAGCATCGTGATAAACACTGAGTAGCAGTTTGAGCACAGAGCGGCGGGATTTTGCCAGCTCCTCATTTTCGGTCACGACTTCCATTCCCTCAGAAACGGGTGTGGTGCAAGAGGTAGTCAGACCCCTTGCTCCTTTGACCATCACAAGACACATACGGCAAGCGCCAGTAGGTGAGAGGTCTGCGTGGTTGCATAAGGTAGGAATGGTGATCCCAGCATGTTGAGCTGTTTTTAGAATTGTCCAGTCAGGTTCTGCCTGGACATCGCGACCGTCAATTTTCAAGTTAACCATATCGTTTTCCTTCTACGAGATTTACTTTTCCAACAAAAAATATGTAAGTGTGGGCTACTTTTGTTTTCTCAGGTAGATAAACCAATAAGCAGCGCCAACGAAAATCGCGCCTCCAATAATGTTGCCAAGCGTGACAGGGAGGAGGTTTTTCACAAAGAAATTCGCCCAGGAAAGATTTGCGAATTCCCCAGCCTGGGAAGCGAAAGCAGGGTCAAAGGCTTTAATGAACAGCCCAACCGGGATGAAGTACATGTTCGCGACGCTGTGTTCAAAACCCGCGGCCACGAATGCACTGATCGGTAAAATGATCGCCGCTATCTTGCCTGCGGTTGTGCGCGCGGAGAATGTCATCCAGACTGCAAGGCAGACCAGAATATTGCACATTATTCCTAATCCGAGAGCAGAGGTAAAGCCTAAACCGCTCTTGGCGTTTGCGACGGTCAGCGCGGTTTTGCCAATCGCGCCGCCAGCAAAGCCGTATTGCTTTGACATGACCATGATGAGCGCGATAATGATTGCGCCAATTAAGTTCCCAATGTAGACAATTCCCCAGTTGCGCAGCATTTTCCCTAAGGTGATTTTTTTGCTAAGAACTGCTAATAGCATCAGGTTATTGCCTGTGAACAGTTCCGCGCCGGCGACGATAACCAGGATCAGGCCAACCGTGAAAATCAAACCTTTAAGCAGCGTGTTTACGCCGTATGGGAACTCCGCGCCATTGGTCCCAATGGTGGTCGCAAGCACGGCGCCGATGGCGATATACGCACCGCCAAAAAGGGCCAGTACGAACATGGTCCAGAAATCAAGGCCGGCTTTTTTAATGCCGACATTCACTGCTTTCGCGGCAATTTCTGGGGGAGTGAGATCGTCAACTGAAATTGTGTTGTCTGCCATTTTAACCTCGCATATATGAATAAGTTGATTAATCGTGCATTTGGCAAATCCCGCATGGGCATATGCCGAGCTTGACGTGCGCTTCTACTTCAGCGCGGAAGTAATTAAACATGTCTTTTAATGGCGTACCAGCCGTCTGGCCCAGGCCGCAGTTGGATAAGGCAATAAGATCATGACCGAGATTTTCCAGCTCAGCCAAATCCTCCATCTTTCCTTGCCCTTTGCTGATGCCAATGAGCAAGTCATGCGCGCGTTTTGTCCCAATCCGACATGGTGTACATTTTCCACAGCACTCGACCCTGAAGAAGTTGGTAAGCACGATTGCAAGGTCAACGATGCAAACGCTGTCATTGCAAATCAATAGCGCTCCAGAGCCAAGGGAAACACCCGCTTTTCGGTAGGATTCAAAATCCATCGGGGTGTCTTGCAAGCTCGATGGAATAATGGAGCCGCCAGAGCCACCGGTTTGGGCCATCTTAAAGTTGCCGTCTTTCATTCCCTTGGCGTAGATCGTGATGATCTCTCGCAGGGTAATGCCCATAGGAACTTCTATCAGGCCTTTTTCATGGACGTTCCCAAGGATGGTGCAGACTTTTGTGCCAGGGCTGGATGCTGTGCCCATTTTTCGGTACCACTCCGCCCCGTTGCGAATAATCGGGGGAATGTTCGCCAGTGTTTCCACGTTGTTAATCAAAGTCGGCTTTCCCCAAAGACCTTCAGTCGTCGGATAAGGCGGTCTGGAACGAGGTTCTCCGCGTTTACCCTCAAGCGACTCAATTAGCGCGGTCTCCTCACCACAGATGTAAGCGCCGGCGCCAGCATGAACATGCATATGGAAGCTAAAACCTGAACCAAAGATGTTCTCACCCAAAAATCCATAGGATTCTGCTTGTTTGATGGCTGCTTCCAACCTCTGTAGCGCAAGTTGATACTCACCGCGAATATAGATAAAGCCTTCGTCCGCTCCGACGGCATAGCCAGCAATTAACATAGCTTCTATGGTTCGGTGCGGGTCCCCTTCCAAAATAACGCGATCCTTGAATGTGCCCGGCTCACTTTCATCAGCATTGCAGATAACATACTTTTTCGCACCGGCAGCCTTACGAACAAAACTCCACTTCAAACCGGTTGGGAAACCAGCGCCGCCGCGACCCTGCAAACCAGAATCAGAGACCGTTTTCAGGACCTCCTCTGGTTTCTTATTGAGCGCGAGGCCGAGCGCTTGGTAACCATCCTGAACGACATAGTCATCGATGGAATCAGGATCGATGATGCCGACGTTCTTCAGAACCACGCGATTCTCAGCAGGCAAGGTGCCTTTTCGTGCTTGCAGCCAGGCCACATGACCAGACAGGTTGTAGCGCGGTGCAAGCTTGTCTTCCACAATCCGGCCTTTAAAGAGATGTTCCTCCACGATACGAGGGACTTCTGAAACCTGGAGCGGACCATAGATGACTGCTTCGGGATATACCATGACCAGAGGCACAGCCGCGCTATTTCCGATATCGCTGGCGTATGTCAGTTGAATTTCCTCGGTGAGGCCGTATTGGTTGAGCAATCGTTCAAAGGCGGCATAAATATCGGCGGAACCGCGTTTCTGACTTTCCGGGTCACTTGAGACAAGAACCATGGATCTAACAGTTTTCATCGCAGCTCCTTATTCGTATTTCGACAAAATACTCGGAACCTGGTCTGGTGTCACGTTCCCATGGATTTCAGTGTCGATCAAAATCACCGGACCAACCCCGCATGTACCCAGGCAGCTTGTGGTAAAAAATGTCCATTTATTGTCAGCGGAGGTCTCACCAGGTTCAAGATTTAGAGCGGCTTTGAGGGCGAGGAATACATCTCTTCCACCGACAATGTGGCATGGCGCGCTTTCACAAAACTGGATGATATGCCGGCCGTGTGGTTGCGTGGAAAGCATCCGATAAAACGTGGCAACAGACGCAATTTCCTTGGTTGGCAGTTTTAGTAGGACTGAAATCTGTTTAATCGCGTCCTGGGAGATGTAGCCAAGATTATTACTTACCTTTTGAAGGATAGGTATAAGATCTGCCCTGGTAGTTCCTATGGACGCAACGATTTCATTGACAAGCTTAATTGTCTCACTTTCGGCGTATTCTTTTCCAGCCATCCTTTGCTCCTATCCGGAATTCCTGATCAAATCACATTTATGGCATCAAATTGACATACCTGATGACAAATACCGCACTTGACGCAGATGTCCTGGTTGATCACGTGGGTAAGTTTCCGTTCTCCACTAATGGCGCCAACCGGGCAGTTCCTCGCGCAGACAGTACAGCCTGTGCAGGGACCATCCTGGATTTCGTACTTAATCAGGCTGCGGCAGACTTTGGCAGGGCAGCGTTTCTCGTAGATGTGAGCTTTGTATTCATCCATAAAATGCACAAGCGTGGAAACAACAGGATTTGGCGCGCCTTGTCCAAGACCGCAGAGGCTGTTGCGTCGAATTTGCTCACACAATTCCTGCAGCTCTTCGATGTCTCCATCTTTACCGCGACCATCACAGATTCCTTCCAATATCTCAAGAAGCCTGTGCGTGCCAACGCGGCACGGAACGCATTTCCCGCATGATTCTTCCTGAATAAACTCCAGGAAGAAACGGGCAATATCAACCATGCATGTGCCTTCATCCATCACGATCATGCCACCGGAACCCATGATGGAACCAGCCTGACCAAGGGTTTCATAATCTACTGGC
>CAZPWL010000096.1:5172-6709 GCA_964590535.1 uncultured Anaerolineaceae bacterium | reverse complement strand
GGATGGGAATAGGTGTTTTGGTGTACGCGCTGACCCTGAAATTGCTGCGCGTTCCTGAACTGGATTCCATGCTCGCGCTCATCGGGCGAAAACTGGCAGCGATAAAACGACGCGGCTGACCTGATTGTCTACAATTTTTAGTTCGGCGCGAGAGTTTTAGCCTAAATTTGTTGTGGATTGCGGGGTGAAAAATACTCTTCCGCTTATGCTGACGGTATGATGAGGCGGATGATGACCGCGACCACAAAGCCGAGCAGAACTCCTGCAAAAGCTTCTGCTGGCGAATGCCCTATGCTCTCGCGCAGGGTCACCCATTCCTTTTCAGGAATCTTTCCGGTCTGAATGACCTCATGGACAATCAGGTTAATGCGGGCAGCTTGCAAGCCGGCTTGTCTGCGGACGCCGGTCGCGTCGTAGACCACGATGATTGCCAGCGCGAACGCCAGCGCGAAGAGCGGACTGCCCCAGCCGACGTAAAACCCGATGGCGGTTGTGATGGATGAGATCAGGGCGGAATGGGAAGAGGGCATGCCGCCGGAATCGAGGAGCAGCGACCAGTCCACTTCTTTTGTGCGCCAATACCCGAACGGGACTTTGAGAATCTGCGCCAACAGCAGCGCGGCCATTCCTGTCAGGGCAACCGGGCTTCGAAAAACGTCCCAAAAACGCATCTTAGTCCCTTCCTTCGTTCGGTTGAGCGCTTTCGTTCAGCGTGGAAACGCGCAGCTGCGCGCTCTCCAGGATGGACGCGCACAGCGCGGTGAGGTGTTTGCCTTCTTCATACAGGCGCAAGGCTTCCTCCAGCGGAAGTTCGGTATCCTCAAGTTGGGTAATGATGCTCTGAAGCTGCGCGAACGCGGTTTCAAAACTGGGTTGGGTTTCAGGGCTTGCTGGCATTTTCTTTTGCTCCTGTTGGTTTAATTGTCGCTCGTGCTGGGATGACGCCGTCCTGTACGCGCAGCAGAAGGTCTTGCCCGGGCTGAGCCTGGGCCGCACGGCTGATAAGGGATCCGCTGTGCAGGTCGGTGATGATGGCATATCCCCGCTTGAGCACCGCTTGCGGGCTGAGGGCGTTCAGGCGGCTCTCGGAATTGGCGAGCCGCAGGCCGCGGGCGTCCAGTTGGCTTTGCCCAAGCCGCTCTAGCCGCGCGTGAAGTTCATCCAGGCGCTGCAAGCTGTTCTGTACTGCCGCGCGTGGAGAGCCCCGGCGCAGTTCCGCCTGCGCCAAAGCCAGCGACTGGCGGGCGCTGTTCAGCAAGTCCGTCAGGCGCGCGACGAGCTGGTCTCCTGCAGCCTGCAAGCTGAGAGATAATTCCTGGGCGGTTACAGGCGTGGCGAGCTCGGCGGCGGCGGTGGGGGTGGGGGCGCGCAAATCGGCGACAAAATCCGCGATGGTGAAGTCGGTTTCGTGCCCGACTCCGGAGATGACCGGCACGCGCGAATTAAAGATGGCGCGCGCCACGTTTTCGTCGTTGAAAGCCCACAGGTCTTCGATAGAGCCGCCGCCCCGGGCGAGGATAATGAGGTCCAGGTCCGG
>CAZPWL010000096.1:0-5072 GCA_964590535.1 uncultured Anaerolineaceae bacterium | reverse complement strand
CTGAGCGCGTCCAGGTAGAGCTGTACCTGCCCCTGGGCGGGATAGACGCTCATCGCGCCGTGCGCCTCCACCTGCATCCCATCGGTGGGTGAAAAGCGCAGCCGCAGGGCGGAATTTTTCCACATCACGCAGCGGATTTGCGCTTCACTGTCTTTGAGCGTGAAGTAGAGGTGCCCGGACCGGGGCGCGGAAAAGTTGGATATCTCGCCGCGCACCCACAGGTCCTGCAGGACTTCATCTGTTTCCAGAAGTTCGCGCAGGTAGTTGTTGAGGTTGGCAACGGAAAAAATAAGCGGTGCGTTGAGGTCGAACGCGTCCATGCGAGTAAGGATAACTAAAAGAAAGGCGCTTGTCAATTCGCGGGACCGTTTTCCTGGGAATTACCACGGGTTTTGGGATATGCTTGATGCGTTGGGGAAGGCGCTGAGGCTGGGCGGACCTACAGCGTTATAATTATGCGCAGGTTGAAAAACGAGCCGACCTGGAGCAGCAATTTTGAAGATTTACACCCGCTTTTCCCGAGTTATCGCTGTGCTATCGGCACTGGCCTTGTTGTGTTCCGCTTGCGTGGGCGCCCAACCCCAGCAGACCGCGCTTAGCGCGTCTCTTCATGCTCCGACCAGGGCAATGGAGATGGGGCGCAGTTTTGACCTGACCCTGACGCTTGGCAACGCCGGCGAGCAGGACGCCATTGTGCGCGAAATTCGCCTGCCGGCGGGCATCCTGCAAGCCTTCAACTATCTGGGCAGCCTGCCAGCGGTCACACTGGAGCGCGCAGCGGACGGTTCGGGGGCGCTCCGGACGCAGCTGGTCATTCCGCCCGCGAGCAGCGCGCAATTTGTGCTGCGCTTCCAGACAGTTTTTTCCGGCGTTTACGAGGAAGATTTCACGGTTCAGTTTGGGGAGGAAATGCTCCAGGTTCCAACGCGCTTGGAAGTGAAAGGCAGCATCCCCGCTGGCTGGAAACCCGGACCCGTGTCTGCGCGCGCGCAAAGCGAATTGGCTGCCGGTCTTCCGGAGAGCGCCATGGTGCGCGTGGGAGCGCTGGTGAACGTGGACGGCACTTTGGTGAAAGCCTGGTCGGCCAGTGGAGTCATCATCAGCCGGGATGGACTTATCCTGACCAGCGCGCGGGCAGTTTTAGGCAGCCGTGCTTACCCGGTCGGGGACTTGATTATTGCCCTGCAAAGCGCGCCAAACACAGCGCCGGTGGACGCGTACCTGGCGAGCATCGTCCAGGTAGACGAAGCCCAGGATGCGGCGCTGATAAAACCGCGCTCGGACCTGCTCGGCAACCCTATCGCGCCCGGCACGCTGTCTCTGCCGTTCGTCCAGTTGGCAGAAGAGAGCGGCGTGCTGCCGGGAGAGGTGCTCAGCCTGCTTGGCTACGAATCCAGACCAGAAGCGCTGACGCGTACGCTGAGCGCGGCTGTGGTTGGTCTGATGCCAGAAGACGGCAGCGCACCGCTGCAGGCAGTCCTCACCGAACTGCCGCCAGCCGGGGATTATTTTGGTTGGACTGCCTTCAATGCGCGTGGGGAACTGGTGGGTTTGGCTTCCGCCCCGGTCGGCCCCACCGGGCTGGAATGCGGCGCGCTGGCGGATACCAACCGCGACGGCGCGCTGGATGACCAGGATGCCTGTTTACCCGCGGGCGGAAACCTGAACACGCTTAGCTCGGTGCAAGCCCTGGGGGAGATGCTGGACGCGGCTTGGGCTGGCCAGGTCGGTTTGCAGAGAGCCTCGGTAAGCGGCGTGCCTTTTGAGATTCAGGGTCAGTTGGTATTTGAGACGGATTTCTCGGTTCCATTACCGGCCTGGCCTGCTCTCGAACAAACTACAGCCCGGAGCGGGTATGAGGACGGGGAGTATGTGCTGGAAGCGCGCGAAGCCCACCAGCAACACATTGTGACCCTGGATTACGTCTATGCCGACCTGATACTCAGCGCGGACACGCGCGTAGTCAGCGCGGCCGGGGACGGCGATTATGGGTTTGTGTGCGGCTTTCAGGATGCGTCCCACTTTACAGCGTTGGAAGTCAGCGAGGACGGCTACTTCTCCATCTGGAAGCAAACGGGTGATGAAATCAGCGCTTTAGTCGATTGGACCTATGCCGACGTACTGATTTCAGGGAAAAGCCTGCGCCTGAGCGCGCAGTGCGGCGCGGACGCGCTAAGGCTGGCAGTCAACGGACTTCTGTTGACGGAGTATACGGACCCTGAGTTCTCATCGGGTTTGGTTGGAATTATCGCTGGCACCTACACAGGCAGCCAGATAAAAATCGCCTTTGATAATCTTGAAATCCTTATCCCAGGAGCTGAGTAATGGGCATGCAGACTTTGAGCGTTTACCATCTGGTCAAGAGCGAAGACCTGAACCACCACCGCACGCTTTTTGCCGGGCGCGGAGCGGAATGGCTGGTGGAAGCTGGCTTTATCGCGGCAGCCAGCCTGCTGCCGCCCGAATTTATCTTGTGCGTCAAAATTCACGGGATGGAGTTCAGCCGGCCTGTGCGTCCGGGGGAAATTGTGTGCTTCAGAAGCCGGGTGGTATTGACCGGACGCAGCAGGGTGATCGCGTATATCCGCGCGGATGTTAAAGGCGAGCAAGCGGTGGACGGCTTTATCACTTTTGTGTATGTGGATGAGCAGGGTAAAGCGCGCCCGCACGGGATTGTGATTGAAGCCGATACCCCGGAAGAAAAGACCTTGCAGGAACGGGCCAGGAACCTGTAATCCTGGCCAGCTTCGAAGCGGGTTTTACACTGAATTCTCGTAACTCGCAGCAGCGCATCAATCGAAATAAAAAAGCCGCGGTGGAGCTTTACACCGCGGCTTTGCAGTACCTTAAGTTACAGACTAAGCTGTATGTAGCGTTCGATGCGTTCGGTAATCACGCGCAGGGAGGATGCCCAAAAAGCCTGGTCGCGGATGTCGATACCGAAGCGGGCAGCAAGGTCCGCCGCGGTGGCTTCGCCGGTGCTGGCGAGCAGCTGCATATATTCTGGCACAAACGCTTGTCCGCGCTGCTGGAAAATGGCGTATAGACCGGTGGCGAAAAGTAGCCCGAAGGCGTAGGGGTAGTTGTAGAACGCCAGAGAGGGGCTGTAGTAATGCGGTTTCCAGGTCCACATGAATTTGTGCAGGACGCTTTCGTCCAGGCCGTCCCCGTAGCTTTGGCGTTGGGCGTCCAGCATGATTTCCGAGATTTCATCGGCGGAAAGCGTGGATTTTTCACGTCGGGCGAAGACTTCCTGCTCGAATAGGAAGCGTGAATAGATATCCACAATAACCTCTCCACAGCCGGAAAGGTTGCTCTCCAGAATAGCCAGCTCGTCCGGTGTGCCCTTCACGCTGTCAAGAATCGCGTTGAAAACAATGGTTTCACACATGATGGAGGCAGTTTCAGCAAGGGTCATCGGGGTGCGTGTTTGCAGCGGGGTTTTGTCCGCCCTGAAGGCGCAGTAATTGTGGAAGCCGTGCCCCAGTTCATGCGAGATGGTCATGACCTGGTCCAGAGAGCCGTCAAAGTTGCACATCACGCGGCTTTCCTTGAGGGCAGGGATTTCCATGCAGTAAGCGCCGCCGCGCTTTCCGGGGCGCTGTTCGGCGTCAATCCAGCGCAGGTCGAAAGCGGTGCGGGCGAAGTCCTTGAGTTCCTCTGAAAAACTCCCGAAGTGGGTCAGGATGACCTGGCGGGCGTCTTCGAAGCTGTAAGTGGTGCTGCTCTCGCCCAGCGGGGCCAGCAGGCTCCACCAGGGCAGTTTTTCCATGCCCAGCAAATGGGCTTTGGCCTGAAAGTAGCGCCGGAAGCTGGGAAGGGAAACCTGGATGGCAGCCAGCATCGCGTCCAGAGTCGCGCGGTCAATGCGCGCCATGTCCAGGGAGGCATGCAGGCTGTCTTGCCGTCCGCGGTGGGTATCGAGCGTGATGGTCTCGCCTTTGACGCCGTTCAGGCAGGCAGCCAGGGGCTCTTTCAGTTCTTCCCAAACCCTGTGTTCGGTCTGGTAAGCACGTTCCCGGACTTCGGCGGAGGGGTGGCTGCGCAGGTTGATGAGTGCGGGCATCGGCAGTTCTTCGACTTTGCCGTCCAGCTCAAAAGGAACAGTTTTTTGCGAGGTGAGCGTACCCTGTAGTTTATCCCAGGCGCTGCCGCCCGAAAGGGTCATTTCATTTGCGAGCAGCTCTTCGGGCTCCGACATCTGGTAGCGGCTTTGTTCGGCTTCTTCCAGCAGCGTGAAGGCGTGTTCTTTGGCGCTGCCTTCCGCGCTCAGCGCGGCGGGGAGCGCGGCGCCAAGCCGGCCGTACCAGGCGCGCAGGCGCACAAGCAGGTTTTGAAACGGCACGCGCGCGATTTCGAATCGGGAAAGCGTTTGTTCGGCTTGCTTATCGAACGAGTTCGTGGTGATGAGGCCGTAGAGGTAAGCGTCGATGGTCGCGCTCTTGAGGATGAGCGCGTTCAGGTCGTCAACCAGTTGATTGAGCAGCGGGTTCAAGGCTTCCGGTCGGGCATTTTCACTTGTAAGAGACTGGAGCTCGGTTTCGAAGCGGGCTTCCAGGAGGCTGGTTTGGGTCTGGCACCATTCCAGATCGGATGAGAGGCGCGGATCTTCCACGGATTCGTAGATGTTAGAAAGGTTCCAGCGCGGAGGGGTTGTCGACATAATTATCTCCTTAGAAAATGATAGAGGCAATTATACCTACAGCACGGCAGTTTACGCGAATTTGCGGGCACGATTTGGCGTTTGCGCGCCGATCAGGCGGTTGGATAAATGGAGGCCATTCATATGTGCCAGGCAGTTATGCCTTCCTGCAGGTCAAAAGGCAGACTGCCGCGTTGCGCTCGCAGTGACGGAATGCTGGTCATCCTGAGCGCAGCGAAGGATCTTGTATTTGCACTGATAAGATGCTTCGCCTGCGGCTCAGCATGACAAGCCGCTGGTACCGCTCAGCATGATTGCTACAATTTGCTTGTACTCAAAAGGCAGACTGCCGCGCTGCGCTCGCAGTGACGAAAGGCCAGGCAGACTGCCGCGCTGCGCTCGCAGTGACGGGATGCTGGTCATCCTGAGC
>CAZPWL010000095.1:5080-6743 GCA_964590535.1 uncultured Anaerolineaceae bacterium | reverse complement strand
GAACACTTCGTACTCGATGCTGCCGGGAAGAAAATTCTACCCGCAAAAGAAGCCTTCAACTTTAAAATAAACGGTGCGCACCAGGTTCTCAAACATGGAGAACGCACTACCTGGATCATTAATTTATTCCGCAGCCTGACACAACTAAGTGGCTCCTACGATCTGCTGCATGTTCACGTGCTCTGGTGGGGCAGCCTCTTATTGGGTCCATGGGCAAAACGTCGCAAGCTTCCAAGTCTTTATGAAAGCGTGCTCATGGGTAGCGATACTCCCTCGGGTATCTTGGGGGAAAGGCTTGGCCAACTAAAGCTAAAGTTCTTAGGTAAATACACTGGCATTCTGGCAATTTCCGATTATCTGGCTGAGGACTATCTGACTAACGGTTTCAAGGGCGATCAGGTTCACTTGCTGCCAAACAGCGTGGATACCCAGCTTTTCCAACCGGCGAGTACCGACGTTGAAAAGAAAACTCTGCGCGAAAAAAACAAACTGCCTGCAGAAAGCACCATCTTGTTGTTCGTCGGAAGTCTGATACACCGTAAAGGAGTAGACGTTCTCATACGGGCATTTATTTCAGCCTGCGCCCAATACCCCAACCTGTTTCTCTTGGCTGTAGGACCCTCGAGCGCTAAAGAAAATCCCTCTTTGGATGAAGCTTTTATCAACACCCTGATTCAAGAAATCGCTGATAACAATTTACTCGAGAAAGTTCGCTTCACAGGTCTAATTCAGGATCGGGACTTGCTGGCGGAGCTCTACCGAACCGCGGACCTGTTTGTCTTTCCATCCAGAAATGAAGGCTTACCCAGCGTGCTTCTGGAAGGGATGGCGTCCGGCTTGGTGCCTGTCGTAACGGATTTACCGGTCTTGCGTAGTTTGGTTAACCACAACTTAAATGGCATAAAAGTACCTGTTGAAGGTATTCAGACTCTTAGCGAAGCTATTCAGCAGCTCAGCCAGGATAATGGCCTTCAGACCATACTCGCGAAAAATGCCCGGGAAACAATCCTTCACAAGCACGGCTTCAATGCATGGCAGCAGGACATTTCAGAGTATTATTATGCTCTGAAGGACAAGGCACGTAGATATTGATTCAAGCATGAGCAAGTGGACAGAAGAACTCACCAATGACAATTGAAATTCTTCAGACAGTAATACTAGCCATCATTGGGCTTGTCATGGCAGGTTTGGTCATATCCAACCCATTTCTTGGGATTGTCTTCATTGCTGCCAGTCTACCGGTTACAGACCTGCTGCCCTCTATCCCCTTCCTATCCTCCATATTGCCAATAATTGGCGGCATCACCATCTTGGGGTATCTGTTTCAAAACCGGAAGAAACACGGAAAAGGCTTGAAAGGCGCCCGTTCAATACTTATACTCGGCGTCCTATTAATTTTTTGGATATACATTACTAATCCGCAGGCTGCCTGGTTCGGAAGCGACCGCAATTGGCTGCTCACCTACTTGCAATTGGTCATTCTTGCCTTTTTAGCTGAAGAATTATTGGATGACCCAAAGAAAAACAGAATTTTCATCTGGGTATTTTCTATATCGGCCGTTTTATCCGCCATTGTTGCGATACAGCAAGGTTACATCGGCGAGGATATCGACACGTCAATTCGCACGGGTGGCCTGAGTGAAGGCGCGAACTCCGCGGGCAG
>CAZPWL010000095.1:0-5070 GCA_964590535.1 uncultured Anaerolineaceae bacterium | reverse complement strand
TTTTCTTTGTTCACCTTCGCACAACCGAGAATAAGCCAATTCTCAAGTTCCTCTCCAGTCTAGGAATCATTATCACTTTTGTGGGGGTTTTCTTCACAGTTTCTCGCACAGCCATGGTTTTATTATTTACTGCGATTGGACTTATCATTTTACTTAATCCTCGCAAAAAATTAAATTTCCCGTTGATCATCCTTTTCATAATCTCCATCCTGTCCGTAACTTTGCTTTCCGATACTGTTTTTAAGATTTTGGGCTCAATTATCCCTTCAATTTCACAAGGCACCGATACGATTGGGCTGCGTTACAAGTTATGGGACGCTGGCTTCCGTATGTGGCAGGACCATCCTCTGATAGGTGTCGGGATTGGCAGGTATCCCAACGAGTTGCCTTTTTATGGAGCTGGTATATCTGCCGGTTACAAGCACTTGGTAGCCCACAACACCTACATCCAATTGCTTTCTGAGACTGGCATTGTTGGTCTGGGAATTTGGATGTGCGCGATTATCATATCCCTAGGAAATCTTTGGAGAGCAGGCCGGACGCAGGACTTGGAGACCCGATTACTTTCACGTGTCTGGTTTATTGTTATGCTGATTTTACTCATTGGTGCCATTACGATGACTCAAAGTTCAGAAAAATTTATCTGGATTTGTATGGGGGTCAGCGAATACTTCCATCTGCGATCAGTAAACCAAAAAACGATTGAAAAACCTGTTACGGTCAGTGATGGCGCTGTAGTCAGAACCAGTCAGAGCCAACCCTTGGGTTCAAGGCACTAAATCAAAGAAAACAATAAATGTCGTCACCACAAAAGATTGCCATTATCGCCGGCCAGCTCGTCGTTGGCGGCGCGGAGAGGCAGCTCTATCTTTGGCTTGCCAATATGGACCGCCAGCGTTTCGAGCCAATCGTGCTGACGCTTCACCCTGGATTCAACGATTACTGGGAGAAGCCAATTGAAGACCTGGCAATCCCTCTCTACAGGATTACAAGAAGCCCGAACCGGCTCTCCAGATTTCGGGAAATTCTGGCAATTCTCAAACCCTTTCATCCCCAATTAATTCACGGTTGGCATTTATTCTCCGGTGTATACGCCGCTGCTGCAGGCAAATTATTGCATGCCAAAAACCTGTGTGGAATTCGGAACACCTACAAAACGTTTGTAGGCCACAGGCTGCTTTCCAATATCGCCCTGCGTCTAGCAGATGGTTTTGTTGTCAATTCCATCAGCGCGGCAGCTGATTTGCGTAAACGCTTGGGCAGCCGAAACCAGCTTGTGCGGGTTGTTCCCAATGCCGTCGAACCCATTGAGGGCGACCGCAAACAGCTCAGAAAAGAGCTTTCAGAGAGATACCAGCTGCCCGTGGATGCCATCTGGACAGCCACCATTGGCCGGATGGAGCCGGATAAACACTTTGAAACACTGCTGGCGCTTATCGCCGCGCTTCGCAAGGAAGCTACCGACCTACACCTGGTGCTCTTCGGGGATGGACCCGAACGCGTTGCCCTTGAACGCGCCGCTAAGGAGTTGCGCGTCACGGAGTGGGTGCGATTTACGGGCGAAGTCCCTCAGGCAAGCCGCTGGCTCCCAGCTTTTGACCTTTTTGTCTTTACGTCAACGGATGAAGGGCTGCCGAATGTTGTCATGGAGGCTTGCGCGGCAGGGCTCCCCATTGCAACCTGGAAGCTGCCGTTTTACGAAGAAATCCTTGAAAACGAAAAGACCGGCCTACTCGTTGAGGCTGGCAACTTCAGTAAGCTGGCGGAAGCGGTGACCCGTTTAGTGCAATCGGCGCAACTGCGCGCGCAATTGGGCGGCGCGGCGCAAACCCACATTCTGCGAGAGTTTAATCTCGAAACCTATACTGCCAGCATGAGCTCTGTTTACGATGACTTGCTGAATGCCCCCGGCCTGGGCAAGGAAACTCCCCAATGATTTTGCTCTATCACCTCATCTTCCCGGATGACACGCCAGCCCGCAGCTGGAACGCTGGGAATATCATCCGCTTATCCGCGTTTCAAAGGCAGTTGCGCTGGCTGAAAAAACGCTTTTCATTCATCAACCTGCAGGATTACATCGCGCTCTACCAGAAAGATCCCGGTTTGACGCGTGACAAGTTGGCTCTGACTTTCGACGATGGTTACAAAAATACCTACGCTCTGGTTGCCCCTGTCCTCGTTGAAGAAAGTATTCCAGCGACCTTTTTCGTTAATACCTGCAATCTGGATTACGGATTATTGTGGTTTGTATACTTTAATGCCCTCTGCTTTGAGGGGGCCTATCCTGGGGTGGAAATCAACGGCGATTTTTTCCCGTTGGATACAAAACGCAATTGCATGCGCGCCTGGAGAACTTTGATACAGTCCGCCCGTTCCAGCCCCGACGCGCGGGTTTTCGAGGAGGAATTTGCCGGCAAATACCCACTCCCTGCTCAAATCCAGGAGAAATATGCGGGGCTCCAACTTGAGCAAATTGCAGAAATTCGCGCAAGCTCCCTCTTTTCTCTCGCTGGGCATACCCACAGCCACCCATACCTGGACCAGCTTGGGCAGGCAGAACAACTGGAAGAAATGACGTTGAATAAGCAAATCCTCGAAGAGCTTTCGGAAAAACCTGTGCGATACTTTGCCTATCCTGGTGGGGTTTACAACCTGGAGTCAATTGCAACAGCTCGGCAAGCTGGCTTTTCAGCCGCCTTTGCCGTTATGCCAAAATCTCTTTCATCCGACCCTTTGTTTGAAGTTCCTCGCACAGATATTTACTCGCCTGCCTTATGGAAACTCCAACTCAAGGTTCTGGGTCTGGTGGATATTGTCCGCCGAGGGCGCAAAGTTTAAATGGCAAAGCCTACCATCCTGATGATTGGGAACTACCTTTCCCAGCCCAGGCACAACCGTAACATCTGGAACGACCTGTCAGAACGCCTGGCGGGAGACGGTTGGGGCGTCATCACCACCTCCCACCAGGAAAATCAATTACTCCGTCTGCTGGACATGCTGCAAACCATTCTGTTCAGACGCAAACACTACGCGCTTGCCCAGATTGACGTTTTCAGCGGAAGAGCATTCATATTTGCTGAGCTGTGCTCAGGCTTGCTTAATTGGCTTAATAAACCTGTCCTGCTCAATCTGCATGGAGGCGGCTTGCTTGATTTTGCCCGGGAGCATCCGCGCCGGGTCACAGCGCTCCTAAAGAAAGCCAGCCTCGTGGTCACGCCCTCACCCTTCATACAGCAAGGCTTGCATGCGTTTCACCCGGATATCCGTATCGTCCGCAACCCCATTGATATTTCAAAAGCAATATTCCGACCGCGGAGCGAGCTGCAAGCGCGCCTCATCTGGGTGCGAGCTTTTCATGCAGTTTACAATCCAATGCTTGCGGTGCGCGTGGTCCACCAGCTCGTAAATGAATTTCCAGCCGTACACCTGACCATGATTGGACCGGATAAAGGTGATGGCAGTCTGAATCTCACGGTCAAAGAAGCTTATGCTCTCGGCGTGGAAGAAAGGATTGAGATAATTAGCGGTATCGCCCACGAATTAATCGCCGAAAACATGGATCGCGCGGATATTTTCATCAACACAACGAATTATGATGTCGCGCCGCGCAGTGTTCTTGAAGCCATGGCATGTGGTTTGTGTGTCGTGTCCACGAATGTGGGGGGTATGGTCTGGTTGGTCGAGGATGAACAGGATGGGCTGCTGGTTCCCCCCGATGATGCTGAAGCAATGGCTTCCGCAATAAAACGTCTATTAATAGACTCCACGCTTGCTTCGCGTTTGAATGTTAATGCGCGCAGGAAAGCTGAAACCGTGGATTGGAGCATAATACTCCCGCAGTGGGAGACCATTCTCACAACCGTACTGAAGGCAGGCGTGCATGGGAAAGCTCGATAAGCTTTACGCGCGCGCTCCTTTACTGCTTCAAAACCTGATGGTCTCTGGCTACGGTCTTTATTGGCATTGGGCGCGATTCGGGAAGGGTTTCAAGAATTTTGCCAGGGAATTTCGTGATCGGGAGCGGTTTTCGGAGTCAGATTGGAAGCAGTATCAGGAAGAGCAGTTGTCTGGACTTGTTCGGATTTGCGCGGAGCACATACCCTATTACTCGGAGCACTGGACTGAAACACAAAAACGAACCTCAAAACTGTCAGAACTGCAAAACTTACCCTTACTTGAAAAAAAGCCCCTGAGAGAGGATCCATACCAGTTTCTTCGCCAGGATAAGCGCCCAATTCCGCGTTTCAAATTCTTTACCAGCGGCACAACCGGCACGCCAATTACATCATTTTTCACGCTGCCTGAATTCCGAAAAACTATAGCGCTGCGCGAAGCGCGCTCCGCGAACTGGGCAGGGGTGTCTTTCTCAGAGCCCCGCGCAACCTTTTCCGGGCGCATGGTGCAGCCTGACCCTGCGGATGAAAATCATATCTATCGATATAACGCGATTGAAAAACAAGTCTACTTTTCAGCTTTTCACCTGAAGCCAAAAACCGCGCCACGTTATCTGGAAGCCCTTTCCAGGCATCATGTGACCTGGATGACCGGTTACGCCGTTTCTTTTTACTTATTGGCGCAATACGTACTTGACCAGGCTTTGTCGGTCCCCCCATTAAAAGCAGTGATCACCACCAGCGAAAAGCTCACCCCCAGCATGCGCAAGGTCATTTCAGAAGCATTTCAATGCCGGGTTTTCGAAGAGTACAGCACTGTGGAGACCGCGCTTTTCGCCAGTGAATGCGAGCACGGCCGGCTGCACCTGAGCCCGGACGTCAGCATCACCGAAATTTTGCGTCCAGACGGCACGCCTTGCCTCCCCGGGGAAGTTGGTGAAGTCGTGACGACCGCGCTGCTCAATTCCTACCAACCATTAATGCGGTACCGTCTGGGAGATTTGGCAGCCTGGGACCCTGAGCCCTGTCCCTGTGGAAGGCAGATGCCGGTCATCAAGGAAGTGGTCGGGCGCCTCGAAGAGGTGGTTACAGGGCCGGACGGCAGGCAGTTGGTGCGCTTTCATGGCATATTTACCGACCAGCCGAATATCATCGAAGGCCAGATTATCCAGGAAAC
>CAZPWL010000094.1:1408-6926 GCA_964590535.1 uncultured Anaerolineaceae bacterium | reverse complement strand
AGGCGCGTGAACAACCCTTACGGAACCATCAAGAAAGAAAGGAGCACACATGATAAAAGCAATCGTGATTAATGGCAGCCCGAGGATGGGGAATGGCAGAACAGCAGCTTTGCTCAGCCCCTTCATGGAAGGCATGCGCTCGGCGGGCGCGGATATCTCACTTTATTACGCCAGCAAAATGGATATCCACGCCTGCACCTGCGGGCACATGGCTTGCTGGAATAAACACCCGGGCGTGTGCGTGTTCCATGATGAGATGGATGCCTTGTTGGAGGAGCTGAAGTCCGCGGACATCCTGGTTTTTGGCGTACCCGTCTACATCCAGCTGCCGTCCGCGTTTCAGTCTGTACTAAACCGCCTGGTGCCGATGATTGACCCCGAAACAGCTTGGTTCGTTGAAGGCAGGACGCGCGCGAAACTAAGAACAGAATACGCCCTCAAGCGCACGGCCTTGGTGGCGGTGGGAGGCTGGTGGGAAAAAGAAAATCTTGCGCTTGTGGACCGCATTATCGCGGAATTTTCTGCAGGTGGCGGCCTTATTTACGCTGGCGCAGTTCTCAGACCGCACGCCTACGCCTTGCAGAGTCCGAATCTGGCGGAAGAAGTAAAAAAAGACCTGTTGGAGTGCGTGAAGCAGTGCGGCCGTGACCTGGTAGTTACTGGTGAAATGGACAGCATACTACTGGATAGAATCTCGCGGCCGCTGATACCCAGAGAGTGAAAATCCTATTGCTGGTTCCCTAAGCGTTCCAGCAGGTCATCAAACGAGCGCACACCGCGAACCAAAGCTATGAAGCTTTTCAGGTTGGGACTGCGCGCCCACAATCTGCGCACAGCCGGGCCTACCGGGTCGCTGCCGGAAGCTCCGCCGCCGGGTTGGTCGTTGTAGGAACCGTAAAACGCGAAATACGCCTGGTTCAGCTTGCGCAGCCCATAACCCTGGTCCCAGAAGTACAGCCGGCGGGCTTCCATGTAAGCTTCGGCTTCATCCACCTTTCCTTCAGCCAGCAGTTCATCCACCCGCACGCGCGTCTTGCGCATTTCCGCGCGAAAATTAAACACCTCAGCGCTCTCATTGCTTTCAACTGGCAGGCGCGAGCGCATTCGCGGTCCTGGCAGCGGGAGCGCATAATCCGGGAACGCGCGCGCGATCATCTCCCGGCTGATTTCTTCCCCGGCCAGGCTGGCGACCGTTTCGTTGATCGTGCGCATTTGAGCGTTCGCTTCATAGCGCACGCCCAGGGGCGAGAAGCTGAGGTAATTATGAATCCACTCATGCGCCACAGTCTCCGTCAACCAATTGAAATTCGTGGTCCGCATCACCATGGTCGGGTAAGCTCCCAGCCCGCCGATGGGTTCCACCAGCGCGGAGTAGGCATACTTACTGAAAATCCCGTCCTCAATCGTCTCTTTTTGGAGTGTATCCAGCCCGGCAATGAGGTTGGTGGAGAGAACTGTACGGATTTCGTTTCTGGGAGAGACGATTAAGTTGAGCGGCAAGTCACTGACCTGATAGAGCACCGGAGGCAGTACCTGCCCACCCACGCCAAAACCCAGGTCCACCAGGATGCTTTCCGTCCGCGTTTGGATGACGGCTTCAGTGAGAGGCGTGAGCGCGGACAACCTTTGTTTATGAATGGTCAGCGCGGCGCGGGAATTGGCAATTCGCTCCTGCCTGTTCGCCAGATTAGGCTCGGATACGACCTGGTCCAGGTGCGCGTTCCATGTATTGGTCGTGTCCACCTGTTCCAGGTAGGTCTTTACGAGCGCGTTTTGTTTGTCTCTATCCAGAAATTTCTCCGCGCGCAGTGCCGCGGACGCAGCCTTGCTGAAAAGTGCTTGCACTGTCCACTCGGTAAAGTCGAATTCAAGGCTGCGGCTAAATTCGCGCATGCCCTGGATAGGGTCCCACAGCGCAGCCGAAGAGGCGGACAGCAGCAGCAAAACCAGCCCCAGGGTGAGTGTCAGCCTGAAAGCGGTTTGGGTGATGTTGATGTGAGAGGAAGTTTTCACCTGCACATTTTAGCACGTCGGGGTTGGCTCCCCACCCAAAGCTTTTACTTATCTCAGAAATCCAGCTAGCAAACGGTATAATCTCCGCATCAATAGAAGAGCAGCGGAATGAACAAAGCAGAATTTCTGAAAGCAATTACCCAACGATGGCAGGATTTTCTGACGTCCATCGACGGACTCAGCCCCGAACAAATGAAGCTTCCAGGGGTCATTGGCAGCTGGTCGGTGAAAGATATCCTCGGGCATGTCACAAGCTGGGAACAGGAGACATTGTCCACGCTCCCTGGCATAGAGGCAGGCAAGCCCGCGCCAGTGTATTCCCAACTCTACGGCAGTATCGATGCGTTAAATGCCTATATGGTGCTGGCCAAAGACCGGCAGAGCCTGGACGAAGTGCTGGAAAACCTTCACAAAGTCCACGCGAAGCTGCTCCAATTCATTGAGGAAGCCGACCCCGCCTATTTCGTTGAGGAAACCCCATTTCTTGTGCGCCTGAGCATGGATACTTCAGAGCACTACCCCGAACACACCGAAGCCATACTGCGCTGGCGGGCAAAGCAAAAACTGTAGAAATATGATAACCGCACAAGACGCACCCAAGACGATTGGGGAATACACCGCCGCACTTCCACCGGAAAAACAAGCTGTTCTAAATGCCTTCCTGGACGCCATTCGCGCGGCTGCTCCAGGTGCGCAGGAAAAATTATCCTACGGGATGCCAGCATTCTTTCTGGATGGAATTCTGGTGTATGTTGGAATGCAAAAGCGCCACGTCGGCTTCTATCCGACACCGGAAGCCGTTGCATTCTTTGCTGAGGAGCTGCGGGGAAACAAATCCTCCAAGGGAGCAGTGCAGTTTCCGCTTGACCAACCCCTTCCGTTTGACCTGATACAGAAAATTGTCAGACACCGCATCGAAATGAACAGGGCGGAAAAAGCTGCGAGCTGAGCAAGTACACAAAGCCCATGAGCCCAGCTGACTGCCTGATGTATAATTTCAGGCAGCGCGCAGAGTTTTCGCGGCTGACAGGGAGCTATACATGAAGAAGTTATCTACAAATTCCATCATTATCATTATTATCGTCCTGCTGGTACTACTGTGCGCTTGCGCAGCCTGTGTGTTCACCATCGCCGGCGGTGCGCTGCTGAGCCGCTGGGGCATTGACCTTGAAACCAGTTTGCCAACCCAATTCATGCCCATGCAAGACACCCCGCAGCCCGAAGCGCTGGAGGAAGCGCTGGAGGAAAATGTATCTCCATCGGATTTAATGCAGGCTCAAGACAACCTTGCCGCGCTCAAAGCTGAAGTCGTGCCGGTCAATGACCCTGTGGACCTGGCGGAACGTCTCGGCGGGAAAGTAGATGTCCCGTCCACGCTGCCGGACCTGAGCGCGCCCTACGAGGTTGGTGACCGCAAAACCTTTTGGGTTTCTAATACTGACAATAACGAAAATTTCCAAGTGGAAGCCGTGCTGCGCTTCCGCGGAGACAACATTTATTTCTGGATTGAAGACGGGGTGGATTACCGCGAATCCGACCTGAGGCGTCTCGCGGAGACGTTCGATCAGGAAATCATTCCCACAAACCGCGAATTCTTTGGGATTGAATGGAACCCGGGCGTGGACAACGACCCGCGCTTCTATGTACTCTACGCCGGCGGGCTGGGTTCCTCGATTGCCGGATATTTCTCCTCAGCCGACGAAGTGCATCCTGAGGCGCATCCGTACTCCAACGCGCACGAAATGTTCCTGATGAATTCTGACACGGTAGGCTTGTGGGAGGACTACATTTACGGCACGATGGCTCACGAGTTCCAGCACATGATCCATTGGTATCAGGATCGCAACGAAGAGACCTGGGTCAACGAAGGTTTTTCCATGCTGGCTGAACACGTGAACGAATTTGACGCGGGAGGTTTTGACTACGATTACCTCCTCGACCCTGACCTGCAGCTGACAGACTGGGGCGGCGATACAGGCGCGAACGGTCCCCACTATGGCGCCTCATACCTTTTTATGACCTATTTTTTGGACCGTTTTGGCGAACAGGCGACTAAAGCGCTGGTCGCCCATAAGGAAAACGGTTTGGTGAGCCTGGAAAAAGTAATGCGGGAACTCAACCTGATAAATCCTTCCACGGGCGCGGTTTATACCGCGGATGAAGTTTTTATGGACTGGGCGGCTGCCAACTACCTATTGGATTCAAACCTGCAAAACGGCCGCTTTGATTACCGCAGCTATTCCCCCTCCAGAGCCCGTGCCAGCCAAAGCATCAGCAGCTGCCCGAGCTCCTCGCTGACGGATGTGTACCAATACGGCGTGGACTACATCGAAATCAAGTGCCCTGGCACTTACACGCTCAATTTCCAGGGGACGCAGGCAGTCAAGGTTCTCCCATTAGCGGAGGGTGACAGCAGCACATTCTTCTGGTCCAATCTTGGGGACGAATCCAATATGTCTCTCGAGCGGTCCTTTGACCTCTCAGCGGTAAGCGGCGCCGCCGAATTGAGCTTCCGCACCTGGTACGACCTTGAAAAGGATTATGACTATGTTTTCATCTCCGCCTCGACGGATGGTGAAAACTGGCAAATTCTAAACTCACGCACCTGCACCACCAGCAACCCGTCCGGCAACTCCTTTGGCTGCGGCTGGAACGGCAGCTCCGACGGCTGGATTACGGAAAGCGTGGACCTCTCCCGCTTCGTTGGTTCGGTGGTCAGTATCCGCTTCGATTATGTGACCGACGCGGCGGTCAACGGCAAAGGCTTGGCACTGGATGATTTCCGCCTGGACGCGATCAACTACCGTTCGGACCTGGAAGAAGATGGCGGGGGCTGGCAGAACGCTGGCTTCGTGCGGCTGGGCAACACCCTGCCGCAATCCTACGCCGTCCGCCTGCTCACGATAGGAGACACCCCGAGCGTACAGACCCTCCTGCTGGATGAAAACAACCGCGCGGAGCTTAGCATCACCATCGGAGGGGAAGTCAAGAGCCTTGTGCTTGTGGTCACCGGCACCACACCCCTCACGCGGGAAAAAGCAGTGTACGAGCTGCAGATCCGATAAAAACGAAAGAGGCTGGCATGATTGCCAACCTCTATTTTTTAAAGAAATATCGTCAGTTTAAAGATTTCCCAGAGCTTCCACCATATTAGGATAAACCGTGAAATACTGCAGGATACCAATCAGGTCCATTGAATCCCGCACGTTGTCATTGAGCGCCACCAGCACCAGGTCTGCGCGCTTTTTCTTGAGTTCCTTCTGCACACGAATAATCGACCACCAACCTGCGCTGGAAACAAAATTAATGTCCGACATATCCAGGACAATATCCTTGTCAGCGGGGATCAGGTTGGTCAGAACCTTTTCCAGTTCTCCAGCAGTCGCGCTGTCATAGCGGCCTACTGCTTTTACTACAACACATCGTTTGTAATCCGTTTTTGTGAATTCCATGGCAGTCCTTATAGCTATCAATAGCGGTTACCGATAGAAATATTATAACATCT
>CAZPWL010000094.1:0-1398 GCA_964590535.1 uncultured Anaerolineaceae bacterium | reverse complement strand
TAGAGCCTGTATAATAAGCAGCTATGCGATACTACATCTGGACTGAAGGCTGTCAAATGAATACCGCGGACTCACGCCGGCTGGCGCGTTCGCTTTCTAACCTGGGTTACGAGGAGGCTGCCAGCACCGACGACGCCGACGTAATCGTTCTAAATACCTGCGTGGTGCGCCAAAGCGCGGAGGATAAAGCTATCGGGCGCCTGAGCTCACTAAAATCCCTCAAGCGTCAGAACCCGAACCTGGTAATTGGCTTGATGGGCTGCCTTGTTGGCGTACACGGCAACCCTGCCCTGCAAAAGCGCTTCCCCTGGGTGGACGTCTTTTCCGCTCCATCGGACCCGCAGCCGCTGCTGGATTTCCTGACAAACCGTCAGCAGGCTGACCAAGCCCAAAGCTGGCGCACGCACATAGACAGCATGCTCGACGATGAATTCGGCGTGGCCGTCCCTGGCGAACAGCGCGCGGTCTCCGAAAACCTGCCTGTCGTACTGGGCTGCTCGCACGCCTGCGCGTACTGCGTCATTCCGCTCAAACGCGGGCGCGAACGCAGCCGCGACGCCCACAGAATCCTGCGGGACGCGCGCACATTTGCCGACCAGGGCGTGCGCGAAATTGTGCTTTTAGGGCAAATCATCGACCGCTATGGTCTGGACCTGCCCGGAAGCCCGCACCTGCCGCAGCTTTTGGCTTCACTTTCAGAAATCCCGGATATCAAACGCCTGCGCTTCCTCACTTCCCACCCGAATTGGATGAGCGACGAACTGATTGCCAGCGTGGCAGAACTGCCCAAAGTCATGCCGCATATCGAAGTTCCAATCCAGGCGGGCGACGACAGCGTTTTGCTGGCAATGCGCCGCGGCTACACCAACCAGCAATACCGCGAGCTGGTAACAAAACTGCGCGAACGAATCCCCGGCGTATCCATCGCGACCGATATCATCGTCGGCTTCCCTGGTGAAACTGAGGCGGCTTTCCAGAAAACCTACGACCTGTTAGCAGATTTGCGGCTGGACGTCGCCCATCTGGCGCGCTACTCCCCCCGCCCTGGCACTTACTCCGCGCGTGAACTGCCGGATGACGTCCCGGCTGAGGAAAAGATGCGCCGTTTCCGCCTCCTGGAAGACCTGCAGGAAGGTATTCTGAAAGAGCTCAACCAAAGCTTTCTCGGGCAGAGCGCAGCGGTCTTATTCGAATACCGCATCAAAGGCCGCTGGTACGGGCGCACCCCAACTAATCGGATTGTGTTTGTTGATTCCGATGAAGACCTGACCGGTCAAGAGAGACAGGTCAAAGTTGCGTGGACAGGACCCTGGTCGCTGGTTGGCAGCCTGGAACCCGTCGTGTAATTTACCCGAAAACCTTATCGGGATACTGGCAGATTTCCACCAGCGGGCAGCG
>CAZPWL010000093.1:3484-6938 GCA_964590535.1 uncultured Anaerolineaceae bacterium | reverse complement strand
TTTGGCTTTATGAAGTTCACGCCGGGGCCTGGCATGGGCGGTCACTGCATCCCGGTGGACCCGCTCTACCTTTCCTGGAAGATGAAATCCATCAACTACACCGCGCGCTTCATCGACCTGGCATCGGAAATCGATTCCAACATGCCGCGCTATGTGGTCACCAAGATTCAAGACGCGCTCAACCGCTACAAAAAGCCCCTGAACGGCAGCAGAGTGCTGGTTCTGGGCGTGGCGTACAAGCCAAACGTGAACGACCTGCGCGAATCGCCGGCTTTCGACGTGATTCACCTACTGCAGGAGAAGGGCGCGCTGGTTTCGTATTATGACCCTTACGTCCCCGATGTGGATTACGAGTTCGTGCGCATGAGTTCTGAAAAAGACCTGGCGGCCGCGGTGGAAAAAGCAGACTGCGTGGCCATCATCACCAACCACAGCAAGGTGGACTACAACCTGGTCTTCGAAAAAGCCCAGCTGATTTTCGACGCGCGCAACGCGCTCAAGAACATCGCCAAGAAAAGCCCGAAAGTGGTCAAACTCTGATGGCAAGCTATCTGCTCACCGGCGCCGCCGGCTTCATCGGCTCCCGTCTGGCGGACTTTCTGCTGCGGGAAGGCCACCAGGTTTACGGTCTGGACAACCTCAGCCCGGCCTACGACGTGCGCATGAAGCACTACCGCCTGAAAGGTCTGCGGGAGCAAGCCAATTTCCATTTTTTGCAGGACGATATCACCGATAAAGCGATTCTGGAGCGCCTGGACGCGTCCGTGCCAGCAGTGGAAGCTGTCATTAACCTGGCGGCGGTGGCTGGGGTGCGCGCCAGCATGAAAGACCCCTGGAGCTACCTGTATACCAACACCCTCGGCGCGCTGAACATGCTGGAATACTGCGCGCGCAAGGGCGTCAAAAAGTTCGTCCTGGCATCCACCAGCAGTCTGTACGGAAACGAAGGCACGCCCCCGCACGCCGAAAGCGCCCCCACCGACCACCCGCTCGCGCCGTATGCGGCCAGCAAGAAGGGCGCGGAGGCATTCGCTTATGCCTACCATCACCTGTACGGGCTGGATGTGTCCGTGCTGCGCTACTTCACGGTCTACGGACCCGCCGGGCGGCCGGATATGGTCATGTTCCGCTTCTGCCAATGGATTGCGGAAGGGCGTCCGGTGTACGTGACCGGCGACGGCGAGCAGTCGCGCGGCTTCACTTACGTGGACGACATCGCGCGCGGGACGATGCAAGCGCTCGGTCCGGTGGGGTACGATGTGTTCAACCTGGGCGGGCACGAAGTCATTACCATTAACTGCCTGATTAGCATGCTGGAAGAGCGCCTTGGGAAAAAGGCGGACCTGCGCTACATCGCCACCCACCCCGCGGATGTGTTCAGCAACGTGGCGGACGTCTCTAAGGCGCGGGCGCGTCTCGGCTGGGAACCACAGGTGGGCTTGGAAGAAGGCGTTAGCCGGCTGGTGGAATGGTATCTGCGCGAGCGCGCGTGGGCGAGGGACGTGGAAACGCCCTAAAGCAATCAAGTACGCTGCAGATTCAGACCGTCCACAAAGTTCAAATTTTATAAAATCAATCCGCTTGAACAGTATCGAGATACGCCTCCAGCCAAATTCTGGAAAAGCGCATCTTACGATGAGGTGACCATAAGGCTCAATGGGACGGTCCCTGGGTACCCTGCTTCGCGAGCCCTGGGAGTCCCGTTGTTAACGAGCCGAGTAACGACAAATCTATCCCGAATTGGCAAAAGGTCGTAGCAGTCTGCGTTTTGAGACTAAGTGAGCTAAGAAAGCGTTTCTAAGACAAAAACAAATGGCAGATTGCCGCGCCCCCTTCTTGGGATGCCAACCCCCCGACTAATTCATTCGGCGGGGGTTCGCAATGACGAATTCAGAACTGCCTGTGCGTGCCCAGCGGGTATTTTTCAGTCCCTTGCGCATGCGCTATAATGAAAATGTTCCAAGGCAAATTTAAGATGAAAGTTCTCCACGCAAAAACCACGTTTTTTCTGCTGCTTGCGGCCTTCTTAGTTCTGCGGTCGCTGCTCCCGGGCGGCGCGCGCGCGCAATCAGAGACTGGATACGACGTTGTCGCTGAGGTGAACGCGCTGCGGGCTTCGCGCGGACTGGAGCCTTACACCATCGACTCCTGGATTATGGATTACGCCCAGCAGCACACCCAGTACCAGGCAGACACCACGACCAGCACACATATCCACTCGGACGGCAGCTTTGCCTGGGATATTGGTTTGAGTGAAAACGTTGCCGCTGGTACCGCTGGCTATGTTACCGCTTCTATCGTCGTGAACCAGATCTGGCAGGATTGGGGACATCTCAAACCGATGATCGGCTACGAGAGCGGGCAGGCTGGCGCGGGTGTGGCGTTGGGTGCGGACGGCAACACTTATTACACGCTGAACGTGCGGCCGGGTTCACCTATCGCGCAAAACACCCCCTTGCCAGGGCAAACCGCCCTACCCTCGCAGGTCACCGCGCCATTTGTCCCGCTCATCACCAACACGCCCAACCCCGAAGGAACCATCATCCACATCGTCGGGCCAGGCGAAAGCCTGTGGGGCATCGCTGTTTCGTACGGGGTCACCATAGACGACATCCGCGGGCTGAACAGCATGGCAGCCACAGACACGACCATCTACGAAGGCCAGCGCCTGGTAATCCGCACAAACGTCCAGTCTCCACTCGCGCCAACACCCGCGGGAGCGCAGCCCACCAGCCAGACGCCCCTGCCGCTGCCAAGCGCGACTGCCACACCTACGCGCGCCTCAACCCCCACGCCAACCCCTTCGGCCACCCCGACCGCTACTCCCCGCGCGCCTTTCGCCGCGTTCTGGCAGGCCAAGCTCAGCGGCCCCTTTCTGGCGGGCGCGGTCGGCGCGTTTGTGGGTGCAAGTCTGACGCTGCTGGTGGTTCGGTTGGCGCGCCGTCGCAGTAAGCGAGCGTCGTCCCTACAGTCATCCGCGCAAGTAACTGCGCCTGAAGAAAAACCTAGCCCGGAAGAACCAGAATGAAAAATACACTCCCGTCCGAAGACCCACCCCGCTCCGTTTTATTGGTAATTGACGTCCAACAGGCTATGTTCGCAAAAAGCACCACTGTTTATCGGTCTGCAGAATTGCTGGCAAATATCCAATCGCTGGCCGGCAAAGCGCGGTCAGCCGGCGCGCCTGTGGTTTGGGTCCAACATGGCGACGCGCGCGACCTGATCCCTGGTACGCCCGGGTGGCAGCTGCACCCCGCCTTGGTGCCTGAAGTGCAGGACCTGAGCCTGGAAAAACAAAAAGGGAATGCCTTTGAAGGCACAAGGCTCAAAGAGCTGCTGGCTGCCAGCCGAGTGAGCCGCGTGGTTGTTTGCGGTATGGTCACGCACGGCTGCGTGAAAAACACCTGCCTTGGCGCATTGGAGGAAGGCTTCCTGGTGACGCTCGCGGCGGACG
>CAZPWL010000093.1:0-3384 GCA_964590535.1 uncultured Anaerolineaceae bacterium | reverse complement strand
TGGTTCTGGCAAACTGCCCGGACCCACTGGACCAGAACAGCGTGCGCAAATGGCTGAAAAGCGAGCACGGAATCGCGCAAAACACCCAGTGGGCGATTGCCGACGCGGCCGCGCGCGCCGCGGGTTGGCTGCGCCCGAGCGAAGAAGAATACGCCCTCAGCCAATACGCGGGCGACAAAGCCGCGCTTCTGCCCATCTTTGATAGACTGCGCGCGCTGCTGCTTGGTCTGGGTCCGGATGTGGTTATGGAAGGGCGCGGCACCTATACCCCTTTTGTGCGTAAGCGCCAGTTTGCAGCGGTAGCCGCCGCGACGCGCGACAGGGTAGACCTTGGTCTCCGCTTCAAATCGGCTCCCGAAAGCGCGCTTCTGCGCCCTGCCAATGCGCCCGGGCAAGCCACCCACAAGCTGAGCCTGAGCTCAGTCGGGGATATCACCCCGGAAGTAGAAGCTCTGCTGCGCGCGGCGTATGAGCAAAATGGCTGAACATCACGCTAAACGGACATCGGTGCGGGAATGAAAAAATTCATCTTAAGGGTCTTGCTTGGGTACGGAATTCTCGTTGTGCTGATGATCGCGAGCTTCTTTATCATCGGCTACCGCGCGGCGGGTTGGCAAGGCGCGTGGAACGCGGCAGGCACTGGTTTGCTCTTCAGCGCGATGGGGATGCCGATGGCCGGGCTGCTGATTGCGATTAAGTTTTGGGGCGGTTACGCCAACCGCTGGGGGGAATACAATTACAAAAAGGAGTTGGAAGGCGAAACCAAAGACCGCGAACATGACCCGGACAGATGGTAGCAGCTCTCCGCGCGCCGCAGAAAGCTGAAAAGCTCCTGAAACGCGCATTCCCAAAATTCCGTCTATAATTGCGGCATGCAGCCGCACAAAAAGCCCACCGCGCTCAAAATTATCCTGATTGTCCTGCTGATTTACGGCATCAGCGCCGTTCTCATCTTGCTGCTCAGTTCGCTGATCGGCTTCTGGCTGAACGGCAGCGAGGGGGCTACTTTTGCTATAGGCATCGGCATGATGATAAATCTACTCGTTTTCCCGACGGTGGCGTACATCCTTGTCGCCAGACTAAGAAGCCTTGCTGACCCGACTCAGGCGCCAAAAACGGGGGAAACAAACGAGCAAATAAGCGAGGAGCGCCCTACCTGAGCGCTGCAGGAGAGTTATGGCAGCAAACCAAACCCCAAAAAACCGCACGGGCAAAACCTGGCTGATTTACGTACTGCTTTCGTTGTATGTATTTATGCTGAACGTCCCGGGTCCGGTCACCAACTACCTGAAGGACGAGTTCACGATGAGTTACACGCTCAGCAGCGTGCATTTTTCGGCTTTCGCGGCGGGGGTGCTGGTCACCGGTTTGCTTGGCGCGTATTTCATCCCCCGCTTCCCGCGCTGGAAAGTAATGGCATTCGGCGCGCTGGGTTTGGGCATCGGGGGGATGATTCTGGCGATTGGTCAATCCCCGGCAGTGACAATTTTTGGCATCTTTCTAATGGGCTGCATCGGCACGCTGATTCTGTCCATCTATCCGGCTATTCTGGATGAGGAAATGGGCGCGCGCAGCCCCGTGGGCATTTCGGAAGCAAACACCATCGCCTCGCTTTTCGCTGGCATTGCTCCGCTGTTGGTTGGTTTCTTAGTGCAGAAGTCAATTGGCTGGCGTCCGGCTGTCGTGCTGGTTGCAGCGGCATCCCTGATTTTGGGGACATGGCTGCTTTTGCGGGTCAGCCGCAGTTCGGCAAGCGCTTCCGCGCGGCAAATCCCCGCGAAACAAATCGGAAAGCTGCCCGGACGCTATTGGATTTTTTGGCTGGCTCTAATGCTTGGCATCGCGGTGGAGTACTGCATCATCTACTGGGGCGCGGATTTTGTGGAAAAAGTACTCGGTTTCAGCAAGAACACTGCCACGCAGTCAGTCAGCCTCTTCATGGCGGGCATGATTATCGGGCGCTTCCTCGGTTCGCGCCTGTTGGAACGCATCGCTCCGATGAAACTGATTACTGGCTCCATTTTGCTTTCCGTGGTGGGTTTTGTCCTGTTCTGGAGCGGTATCACCCCGCTGCTGGGCTTGGTCGGGCTGACGCTTTTGGGGTTAGGCGGGGCAAATTTCTATCCAATCCTTGTTTCACTCGCGATTGCTTCTGCCGGAGAGCTGAAGGCGAAAGCCGGCGCGCGGGCAACCCTGGCAACCGGCACCGCCATTCTTTTCCTGCCGCTGGTGCTGGGTATCGTCTCGGACCGAATGGGCATCCGGCTGGCGTACAGCATCGTGGCTGTGCTTTTCGCGCTGCTCTCGCTCACGCTGTGGTGGGCAAACCGGAAGCATGCGGAATCCGCCGCGCAAGCGGAAACAGCGGAATAAACATTCCGGTCCGTTTGAAAGGCATCCGGGCAATCAGGCAGTTCCAAGGAGGCTGACATGAAAGCATTATTTATTGGCGGCACAGGTAACATTAGCAGCGCCTGCTCCAAATTGGCGCTTGACCGCGGCGTGGAGCTCTATCTGCTCAACCGCGGCCAATCGCTGCGGCCGCTGCCGGAAGGCGCGCGCGTAATCAACGCCGACATACGCGACCCGAACGCCGTGCGCGATGCGCTGGGCAGCCTGCGTTTTGACGTCGTCGCGGATTTCATCGCCTTCACACCGCAGCATATCGAGACCGACCTGGAGCTTTTCCGCGGGCGCACCGGGCAGTACCTCTTCATCAGCTCGGCTTCCGCCTACCAGACCCCGCCGACAACCTTGCCCGTGACGGAAGCCGCCATCCTGGATAACCCGGTCTGGCAGTACTCGCGCGACAAAGCCGCCTGCGAGGAGCGCCTGGCGCGCGCCTACCGCGAGGAAAAGTTTCCCTTCACGATTGTGCGCCCTTCACACACCTACAGCGAAATTTACGTGCCGGTACACGGCAACTGGACGACGATAGACCGCATGCTGAAAGGACTGCCAGTGATTGTGCACGGGGACGGTACTTCGCTCTGGACCCTCACGCACAGCTCGGATTTCGCGAAAGGCTTCGTGGGATTGATGGGCAGCTCGCGCGCGATCGGCGAAGCGTACCATATCACCTCCGATGAATGGCTGACCTGGAACCAGATTCACGAAATACTGGCAGCCGCGGCGGGCGTGCAGCCCAAGCTTGTGCACATCCCCTCAGATTTGATAGCCGCGTATGACCCAATCTGGGGTGAAAGCTTACTTGGGGATAAAGCCCACAGCTTCATCCTGGACAACAGCAAAATAAAGCGCGTCGTGCCCGATTTTGTGTGCAGCACGCCATTTTCCCGCGGGGCGGAGGAAATAATCGCCTGGCACCGCGCCGACCCCGCGCGCCAAAAGGTGGATGAAAACTTTAACGCGATTTGCGACAGA
>CAZPWL010000092.1:0-7059 GCA_964590535.1 uncultured Anaerolineaceae bacterium | reverse complement strand
TGGGGGCTTTGCTTGCGGCGGGTTTCCCTATCTTCCTTAGCGGTCTGCGCAGCCTGTTCCTCGACCGCAAACTGACGATTAACTTTCTGCTGACCTTGGCGGTGCTGGGCGCGGTGGTCATTAACGAAACTCCGGAAGCATTCATCATCCTGATCCTTTTCCATCTATCCGAAGCCATGGAAGCTTATACCAATGATCACGCCCGGGCGGTGCTGACCGAATTCGCGGACCTGGCACCGAAAACCGCTGTGCGTGCGGGCGATTCCGGCGAAGAAACCGTGCCGATTGAGAACCTGGCTTTGGGGGATGTCTTGATAGTCCGCGCGGGTGAACGCTTCCCGATGGATGGGGTTATCGTGGACGGGTACAGCGAGATTAACCAGGCGCCGATTACCGGCGAGAGCCGTCTCATCCCCAAACAATCAGGCGACCCGGTTATTTCCGGCACCATCAATGGGCAGGGCGTCTTGAAGGTGCGGGTGAGCGCTTTGGCGCAAGATACCACGGTTCAGCGCATTGTGAACCTGGTACTGGATGCCCGCGCGGTGAAAGCCCGCCAGGAAAAGTTCATCGACCGGTTTGCCTCCGTGTATACGCCCATCGTTGTCGCTGTCGCTGTGTTGACCGCGCTGGTGCCGACCCTCTTTTTCGGGCAGCCCTTATGGAACAGCGCGGCTGGGTACGGCTGGCTGCACCGCGCGCTTTCCCTGCTCATGATTGGCTGCCCTTGCGCGCTGGTGGTCAGCACGCCGGTCACGATTATCAGCGGGCTAACGCGCGCCGCGCGGGCTGGCGTGATATTTAAGGGCGGCGTGTACCTCGAGACGCTCGGTCAGTCAAAGCTGGCGGCTTTTGACAAAACCGGCACCCTGACCCTTGGGAAACCCGTCATTCGGACCGTGAAAGCCGTGGATTGTGAAGGCGGCGAACAGTGCGAACCCTGCACGGACCTGTTGGCGCTGGCAAGCTCGCTGGAATATTTCAGCAATCATCCGCTGGGGCAGGCAGTGATGAGCGCGGCAAACGAGCGCAGCCTTCAAACCCGCTATGGACCCGCGGAAAAGTTAGAATCGCTCAATGGTAGAGGACAGCAGGGTTACGTGAACGGTAAACTAGCTACTGTGGGCAGCCTGCCTTTGTTCGACGCAGAGCACGCAGTGCCGCCTGCCTTACGGCAGGACACTCTGGAGGCCGAAAGCCTTGGGCAGTCCACCATGCTGGTTTGCGACGGCGAACGCGTGCGCGGATTCTTGGGGGCGCAGGACGGCGTGCGCCCGGAAGCCGAAGCCGTCATCGCGGCACTCAAACAGCGCGGATTGCATACGATCATGCTTACCGGGGATAACGCTGACACCGCCGCGCAAGTCTCTCATTCGCTCGGTTTGGACGAATCCCGCGCGAGCCTCTTGCCTGAAGAAAAATGGAAATTGCTCGGTGAACTGAAGCAGCAATACGGGCAGGTACTGATGGTGGGGGATGGCAGCAATGATAGTCCCGCGCTGGCGAGCGCCGATATTGGAATCGGGATGGGAGGGGCCGGCAACGCCCAGGTGCTCGAGACTGCGGATGTTGTGTTGATGCAGGACGACCTGAGCCAGCTGCCCTTTGCCTTCGACCTTTCGCGCTACGTGAACCGCCTTATCCGGCAGAATATCGCCATCAGTCTGGGCGTGAAAGTTTCGGTCGCGGTTTTGGCTTTGTTGGGTCTGACGCCGCTGTGGGTGGCGGTGCTGGCGGATATCGGTATAACGTTGATGGTCACCCTGAACGGCATGCGCGCGCTGCGTTTTAAGCAGGCCTAAACTAAACGGATTGTGCTACTGGAGGGAGAAAACCAGCTCCCAATTGCTGGTTTCGGTTTGGGTGGCCTTGCTATTAGTGCTGACGAATATTACCCATGTACGCCCCGGCTTCAGCGGAAGGGGCGCACCCGTATTTCCGAGTAAATTAATCGGACTGAAGGGGTCAGCGGAAGACCATGTTCCGTGGATAAGCTTACCATCGCGTAAGAGCAGCGCGCGCTGGTTGGGATCCCCCTCGCGGAAGTCTACATCGTACATGGTCGGGTTATATTCGATATAGTTGGCGAAGAGGACCAGCACGTTCTCAAACGCGATGCGGTTTCCCTCCGACCGATCCATAGACTGCACGATACGGATGGAACCCTGATCGGCAAAATCCTGATAGAGCACATATTGGTCAGCGATGCCATCAAAGCGCCATTCCATTACAGAAAAATCCGCGTATTGAAGGCTGAGCGTTTCAGCGTCGGCGTCCCAGTCTGCGAGGCGGGAGTCAAACGTGAAACCAAGCAAGGTGGCGGCTTCTCCCAAATCCTTTTCTTCGCCGGCGTGCGCGCGCAGAGCGGCAGTATCCACAAAAGTGTTTTCTCCCGTGGTATCCGTAATGGTGCAAATAGCCGGGCAGGGAGCGAAGCCGCGCGCGAAGGCACGGTCCGCCAGAACTTCCGCGAATATTTTTTCCACTGTGCTGTCCGCGCTGGCGTAGGCAACGATGCCCTGGTAGTGTTCCGCAAGGCGAGCGTCCACCATGCGGGCTGGCGCAAGAGGACCGACGCGTGCGGAATCCCTGCCATGAAAGACCGCCACCAAATGGTTCATCTGGAAACCGATGTAATACTCAAAAACCAAATCCGCCTGATTGAGCCCGGCTGCCGGGCGCAAGTTCTGCGGCCAGTTCGCGATCTTGACCAGCACTGGTCGTTCATTCAGCAGGGTTTTATCCTGCGCGAGCAGCCCGGTGAGCGGGTTGATGCCGGCTGCTGGCAGATCCGCGGGAGGCAGCGTGGGGGTATAGGTGGCATAGGTCCAGGGCGTTGGCGAGGGGATAGGCGTGGGGGTGGCAGCGGCAGCCGCCTGGGTTTGGCGCTGGGCAGCGCCTGGAGTGGGGCTGACCTGGCGCAAAGCCGCGGGGGTGAGAGCGGGCGGGGTGCTCGCCTGGGAACAGGCAGTCAAACACAGGCAGAGCGCGAGCATCAGACCTGAGGACGAAAAGAATTTGGCGGCGGCGCGCAATTTCATAAAGGAATTTTAGCATGTTCCGCGCAGGCTTGCGCTTTTGGAGAGTCTGAAACGCTTGCGCGCACCAGCTGCGCCACTTTCTCCTGTAGATGGCATTCGTAGGAAAAGCGTAAAAACCTTGAGAGACTTGCTGAGGCTACCTGCACTGGCCTTAAAACCATTGCCACGCCAGGTATCCCAAGCTGTTATAACAAATCCAAATCTGACCTTTACCCATTGTTAACTTAAGCTTGAAGGCCTCTTAAAACCAGCGTGTTAAGATGGAGATAAGTTAGAAATGACAATGGAGAAAATAGAAATATGCGTAAATTTTTAGTTGCAGTCGTTGTAATTGCGGGTCTGCTTTTAAGCGCGTGCGGCGGCGCAAGTGAATCCGCGCTGCTAAGCATTACCGGCTCCACCACGGTCCAACCCCTGGCAGAAAAGCTGGCAGAGAGCTACATGAGCTCCAACCAGGATGTCCAGATTGACGTCCAGGGCGGCGGTTCCAGCGTCGGCGTCAAAGCCGCTGCTGAGGGCACATCGGATATTGGCATGGCCTCCCGCGAAGTGAAGGACGAAGAACTGACCCAGTTCCCAAACCTGCAAGTGCATGTTATCGCCCGGGACGGTATCGCGGTGGTGGTACATCCGGATAATCCTGTCAGCGACCTGAGCCTCGATCAGATCCGCGATATCTTCAGCGGCAAGATTGTGAACTGGAGTGAGGTTGGCGGCGCGGACGCGGCTATTACTGTGGCAGCGCGAGAAGAAGGCTCCGGAACCCGGGACGCTTTCATGGAATTGGTAATGGGCAAGGATGCTCTGATCCTGGACAACGCGATTCTGCAATCCTCTAACGGCGCCATCCGCACCGTGGTCTCCACCACGCCCAACGCGATTGCTTTCCTCTCCTTTGGGTACCTGGATGGGAGCACCAAAGCCTTGAGCATCGGCGGAGCGGCCGCGACTGAAGAAAATGCGTCCAGCGGTGTTTATCCGGTGGTACGTCCATTGAACCTGTTGACTGACGGCGCACCGGAAGGCAGCATCAAATCATTCTTGGATTTCGTCCTCAGCGCTGATGGCCAGGCGATAGTACGTGAAGAAGGTTATATCCCTGTAAAGTAAATTTTAGTCAGGCGTAGTTTTTCCTGGCGTCCTCAGATCACTTGGGGACGCCAGGTTTCTGATAGAATAGAACGCTGGAGAAGCAATGCAGACCAAACTTCGTGTTGAAAAAACTGTGAGGACTGTCCTGCTCATTTCTGCATCGCTATCCATCATCATCGTAATCTCCATCTTTGTATTCATTTTTCGCTCCAGCCTCCCTGCTTTTAAAGAGTTTGGAATTCAAGGTTTATTGGGAGATATTACCTGGCGGCCGGCAAACGGCAGCTTCGGCATCCTGGCGATGATTGTCGGTTCGGTGATGGTCACCCTCATGGCGCTGGTCATCGGCGTACCGCTGTCGATTGCCGCGGCTATCTTTCTGGCGGAAATCGCCCCGCGCGGAGTGCAGGCCGTGGTTCGTCCGGCTGTGCAGCTGCTGGCTGGCATTCCCTCGGTAGTTTACGGCCTATTTGGGATGGTCGTGTTGGTGCCGTTAATCCGCCGTATTCCGGTGGTGGGCAATTCGGGTTATGGGCTGCTCTCGGCTGCGATTGTCCTGGCGGTCATGATTCTGCCCACGATCACCAGTATTTCCGAAGACGCCCTCAGAGCCGTGCCGCGTTCGTACAAAGAAGCCTCCCTGGCGCTGGGAGCCACCCACTTACAAACGATTTTTCAGGTGCTGCTGCCTGCCGGCAAGTCCGGTATTGGCGCGGCGCTGATTCTGGGAATTGGACGAGCACTGGGCGAAACGATGGCCATGATTATGGTGATTGGCAACTCAGTTATCCTGCCCGCCCCGCTGGATGATAACCCTCTGACTATCTTTCTCAGTCAGGCGCGCACGCTTACGGGCAATATTGCCGTAGAAATCAACTACGCTTCCGGGCTGCACGCCAGCGCTCTGTTTGCCACTGGTGTTGTGCTCTTTGTGCTGATTATGATTGTCAATGTCTCCGCTCACGCGATTTTAAACCGCAGCACTGCTTCGGCAAGTTAAGGATACGAATCTGTGATGAGCGAGCATGAGATAACCCCCATAGATACAGTAAAAATCCGCTCTGTAAGCGCTTCAGCTAACCTGCGCAAACGCCAGGCTGCCCAGAAGGTCGGCTTCGGGCTTTTTTGGCTGGCCAGCCTGGTTGTTATCCTCATACTGCTGGTCGTGGTAGGGTACGTGTTCATCACCGGTTTCAAGAGCCTGAGCTGGGATTTCCTTACCACCGCGCCGAAAGGCGGGCTTTCCGGAGAAGGCGGCATTTCCACCACAATCGTCACCACGATTTACCTGGTTGGACTGATCTTGGTGATCGCTGGACCGCTTGGCATTGGCGCGGCTATCTTCTTAATCGAATATCAGGAGCAAACCAAAACAGGCGGCAAATTCGTCCAGTGGCTCTTGCAAGCTGCTAACTTTGGCGTGGAAACGCTTTCGGGCATCCCCTCCATCATTTTTGGTTTGTTCGGTTACGCCCTGTTTGTCTCCACGCTCCAGTTTGGCTTTTCGCTGCTCTCCGCTGCGCTGGCCGGGGCTTGCCTGGTGCTGCCGACCATCATCCGTACGACGCAGGAAGCATTATTGACCGTGCCAGTAAGCTTACGTGAAGGCAGCCTGGCTTTGGGCGCTACACGCTGGCAAACTATCAGCAAGGTCGTTTTGCCGGCAGCCATCCCGGGCATCATCACCGGCATCATGCTCAGCGTCGGCCGCATCATTAGCGAGACGGCGGTTTTCTACGTCACGCTGGGCGGCAGCTACCGACTGCCGAAGTCGCTCTTCTCCGGCGGCCGTACCCTTTCGCTGCATCTGTTCTACCTGGCGATGGACACCAACGCCTTTGAAAAAGCCATGGGGACCGGCGCGGTCCTGATTGTGTCCATCGTTATCATCAACCTGGTCATCGATTTAATCTCACGAAAACTTAGTGCCGGAGTGCGTCAGCATCAATGAACGCTATTAAACTTGAAACCAATGCATACAGCTTGTTCTATGGGAAATTTCACGCCATTGACGATATCAGCTTGAAAATCCCTGAAAAACAGGTCACCGCCATCATTGGACCCTCCGGCTGTGGAAAAAGCACTTTTCTGCGCACGTTTAACCGCATGAACGACCTGATTCCCGGCGTACGTACCGAAGGGCAGGCACTTTTGGACGGAGAGGATATCTTTTCCATGGATGTGGTCGCCCTCAGGCAGCGGGTGGGCATGGTATTCCAGAAGCCGAATCCTTTCCCAAAGTCAATTTATGATAATGTCGCTTATGGACCGCGCGTGAACGGCATCCACGAGAAAAATGTTCTGGATGAAATTGTGGAGATGAGCCTGCGGGGAGCCGCCCTTTGGAATGAAGTGAAAGATAATCTCGGTAAATCCGGGCTTGCGCTCTCAGGAGGTCAACAGCAGCGCCTTTGCATCGCCCGGGCGCTGGCGGTGAAGCCCAGCGTCATTCTGATGGATGAGCCGGCTGCATCGCTGGACCCGATTGCCACGCAGCGCATCGAAGAACTTATCCGGCAGCTGGTTGAGGAATACACCATTGTCATCGTGACCCACAACATGCAGCAAGCCGGGCGTGTTTCGGATTACACAGCTTTCTTCTTCACGGATGAAAGCCGCACCGGCAAGCTGGTGGAATTCAACCTGACTCGCAAAATTTTTACCAACCCGCAGGACAAACGCACCGAAGATTACATTACCGGCAGATACGGCTGAGTTATTTTGGCTGCGGTCAGCCTTGTGAGCCTCAGTAATTATGAGTTTGCCGCGCTTCGACACCACGCCAGCCAGAAGACTGCAGTGAGAAACACGCATTTCCCCTCAATTGGTGAATAGTTTTCTTGTGGGCTTTGCTTAGGGGAAACTTACTGAAAAGTTAGTCCAGCTCGCTTTCAGTCAGCCCGCACCAGACGAGGCTCTTTTTCCA
>CAZPWL010000091.1:0-7185 GCA_964590535.1 uncultured Anaerolineaceae bacterium | reverse complement strand
AATTATTTCCCGCTTGATGCCGACTTCAGAAAGTCGAAATATATATGCAGGGCCAGACGCAATCCCCCCGGAAGCAGGGATGCCTTTTAATTTAATCATATTGCCCTCTCTAAAAAGTAATTGTAACTCCCAAACTCAAGGGCGCTGGTGCTATGCGAAGTCACTCTCTATCAGCGCAATGATCTGCTTTACGGCTTCGACTTCGTCTTCGCCCTCGGCAGTTATCTCGATTTCGTGGTCTTTTTCCACACCCAGCGTCAAAACGCCAAGAATGCTCTTAGCGCTGACCCATTTTCCGTCTTTAGTAGCGTTGTGGATGCGAATATCGGATTTGAAACTGGCAGCCTTGGCAACAAACAACGCTGCAGGTCGGGCGTGCAGACCCACGTCATTGACAACTTTGACTATGCCCTTTTCCATGCTTATTTGCCTCCCCACTTTAATTCCGCGCCGCACTTGACGCATTTGGCCACTTTACCGCCAGTCGTTGGGTCTGGTGTAACGTGAACGGCGCCGCCGCAAGAACATTTGTCTTTTACAGTGATGACTTTTTCGCCAAAAACAATGGCTTGAATTTCTCCCTGTTGAGGAGTGGAAGTACGAGGTAAATCTTTCTTGTCCGGCATTTTCTAGTCCTTTCTTGTCTCCTAAGAGTCAGACCGGCTTGCAGCCCTGAGGTTAAAGCCGGTCGTTGTTTAAGCTAACCTAATTTCGCAAGCAACGCTCTGCTCTTTTCGAGGACGTTGCCAAGATTGAATCCGAATTTCTCGAAGAGCACCGCGTTCGGGGCGGAAGCGCCAAAGCGGTCCATGGCGATAAAATCGCCCTCGGGACCTACCCAGTTCTCAAAACCAATGCTCGTGCCGGCTTCGACCATCAACCTGGCTTTAACCTCAGGCAGGAGAACACTGTCGCGGTACTCCTGATCCTGGGCTTTAAACAGCTCCCAGCTCGGGAAGGAAACCAGGCGAACCGGAATGCCTTCAGAAGCAAGTTGTTCGCCAGCCCGGACAATCAGCTCAACTTCAGAACCAGATGCAATCAGTATCAGGCGTGGTTTCCCTTCGCCCAAATCGCCAAGAACGTAGGCGCCTTTTTGGGCTCCGCTGGCGGGATGATACTTTTCGCGGTCCAGAACTGGCAGAGGCTGACGGGATAACGCGATTACTGTAGGGGCATGCCGGCGCTTGAGGGCTGTTCTCCAGGCTTCGCTGGTTTCATTCGCGTCAGCAGGACGAATGGTGACCACATTTGGGATCAACCGCAGGGAGGTGAGATGCTCGACAGGTTGATGGGTCGGGCCGTCCTCACCGAGGTTGAAAGAGTCGTGCGAGAACAACCAGATGCTGGGCAAATGTGACAAGGCGGAAAGCCGCAGGGCGGGACGGAGGTAGTCTGAGAACACCAGGAAGGTGGCGGCAAAGGGAACAACGCCCTTGTGGACAGCCAGACCGTTCATTATGGTGCCCATCGCGTGTTCGCGCACGCCAAAATAAATATAGCGTCCTTCGTACTGTCCAGCCTGAAAGTCCTTAGTATTCTCAATGAGTGTTGAGTTTGAGGTCGTCAGGTCTGCGGAACCACCCATCATTTCAGGAATGCTGCTGGAGAGGGCGTTAATCACTTTATTGGATGCGCTGCGGGTGGCGGTGCCCTTGGTGTCTGGCTTGAACACAGGCAGCCTATCTTCCCAGCCGACTGGCAGTTCGCCGGAAAGCAGCCGTTTCAGTTCGGCGGCCTGTTCAGGGTAGTCTTTCTCGTAAGCCGCAAACCGGGCGTTCCACTCTGCTTCCAACTTCTCCCCTGCAGGAACAGCTTCTCGGTAATGCGCCAGCACTTCCTCGGATACAAAAAAGAGCGGCTCGGTTGGATAGCCGAGATTCTTTTTGGCGCCTTCCAGCTCTTCTTTGCTGGGAATGCCGCTGTGCGCAGCGGAATTATCTTGCCACGAGGGATATCCGTACCCAATGTGCGTGCGGCAAATGATGATGGAGGGGCGGGGATCAGCCTGGGCAGACTTAATGGCAGCGTCAAGTTCATCCACGTCGTTTCCATCCTGCACCTGCAGAACCTGCCAGTGATAAGCTTCGTAGCGTTTTGCGCGGTCCTCGGTGAAAGATATATCGGTAGTGCCGTCGATGGTTATGCGATTGTCGTCATAGAAGACAATCAACTTTCCAAGGCGCAAATGACCAGCCAAAGAGCTTGCTTCTGAGGTGACGCCTTCCATCAGATCGCCATCGGAAGCCATGACGTAGGTGTAATGATTGATAATTTCATGCCCGGGGCGGTTGTAGACCGCTGCCAGGTGCGCTTCAGCCATTGCCATTCCCACAGCGGTCGCCAAGCCCTGACCCAGGGGACCGGTGGTGATTTCTACTCCAGGGGTAACCCCATTCTCAGGATGACCAGGGGTCCGGCTGCCCCACCGGCGGAAACTTTTCAACTCCTCGAGTGATAAATCATAACCCGTCAGGTAGAAAAGGCTGTAGAGCAGCATGGAGCCGTGCCCGCCAGAAAGCACAAAACGGTCACGATCAGACCAATCAGGATTATGAGGATTGTATTTGAGATGTTTTTTAAAGAGGGTATATGCGATTGCGGCTGTACCCATTGGTAATCCAGCATGCCCGGAATTGGCATTTTGCACCGCATCCGCGGACAAAAATCTGATGGTGTTTATTGCGTCATTCTGAAGTTCTTCTTTGTCCATTTCCTACTCTCTTGATCTGTATTCCATTCGGGCACTCCTGTTTCCTGCTTGTAGGAGTGCCCGAATGTTGTTAGTTCACTTTGAGAAAAAAAGCGAGGCAGCCGTTATTCAACAGCTTCCGCAACTTCTTCAACTTCTTCCTCAATCTCCTTGTACTTGCGGCTCAGCGCGAAGACGATGACAACAAGGACAACAGCGACGGCGATAGCAATAATTCCAAGCACGCCGCCCTTACCTACCAAATCGCCCCATTTGGCGAAAGCCAGACCGACAGTGGCGTAGAAAGGATCGCCGAAGGTAGCACCGGTCTTGTAAAGATCGCCAGTCAAAGGAATTAACCAGCCAGTACCAATCGCCATGACCACGCCCATGATGAACGGGCCAAAGATAGCGCCCTTCCAGCCGCCAGTGGCGTTACCGAAGATGCCAGAGGTACCGCCGGCAAAGAAGGCGGGGACCACACCGGGCAGGATGACATACAGCGCGCCCAATCCAAGCTGCAGACCTGTGCCAAGAATCATGCCAACGAACATTGCCAGGAAGCCGAACAGCAACGCGGTGGGGGCATAGGGGAATACAACCGGGCAGTCGAACGCAGGGATAGCGCCGGGAACCAGTTTCTCGGAAATGCCAGCAAAGGCAGGCATAATTTCACCAAGCATCATGCGGACGCCGGCCAGAACGATGGTCATACCAGCAGCGAAGGTCAGGGAGCTCATAATCGCGAAGATAATCGGATTCTGAGATCCGGCGACTTCAGCCGCGACGTATTTGTAGGAGACCAGGGTCAGGATGAGGTACAGCGGAAGCACGGTGACAGCCAGGCCAGAGGTGGTATCGCGGAAGAAGCTCAGGCTCTTAGGCAGGCTGAATTCCTCAGCAGATTTGGTGCCCTTCTTGAAGAGCTTGCCAGTCACATAGGAGAACCAATAGGAGAAGTCGCCCGTGTGGCCGACGGAGAATTTTTCACCGCCGGTGATGGCTTTGGTGCCGGGGTACACAAGCGCGGGCATCAGTGTGAAGTACAGACCCATCACGATAGTACCAAGCAACCACAGCTGCCAACCGTTGAGACCCATGGTGGCGTTAAGAACAATCACCACAAACAGGGAGACGTAAAGCATGATGTGGCCGGTCAGGTAGATAAATTTGTATTTGGTGATTCTGGCCAGGATGACGTTGAGAATGAAGCCGCCAACCATCACCAGAGAGCCAATCTGACCGAATCTTTCGAGCGCGAAGGGGAGCGCGGCTTCATTGGTAGGCAGAACGCCTTGCACACCCAATACGTGATTGATGATGTTTGTCAGGGGTGAGATACCGCCAACCAACACACCAGCGCCAGCGCTGATAATCAGGACGCCGACAATGGTCTTGATAACGCCGCTGATGACCTGATGGGCCGGGCGCTTGAGCAGCAAGAGGCCAACAAGCGCGACAATACCAAGGATGATACTGTACGCCGAAAGGATTTGCGTGCCGATAAAATCAAAAATGTCGAGAATGATTTGCATAGTGACTCCTTTAGATTAGTTAAAAATTTACAAAACACAAATCTAGTTCTACAAACCACCAGATGCAAGCATCTCTTCTATAGCTTTCCTTATCTCTACCTCCTTTAGGCTGTAACTAAAGCCAATGTTATATGCCTCACTCATTTTCTAGTTGATGTTCAGCAACATCCACCGGGTGAAGAAACCTAAATAATAGGTATCTCAGATGAGTTTCAACTCTCTCAGTTTGGCTTCCACCTTCTGAGCAATTTCATCTTTCTTGAAAAAGTTGGAAATGTAGACAATCCGGTTCTGGTCAGCGCGCTCCAGAGAGCTGCGCATTTCTTCGATCGTCACGATGATGTCATACTTTTGGCCGACAATTGAAGCAACCCCTGAGCACTCAATGTCACTTTCAAGTCCCAAAGCATCCAATGCTTTTTGAACATTGATTTTCGCAATCATGCTGCTGCCTAAGCCTTGAGGACATAATGTAAAAACTTTAATCATTTTTCTCCTTTTTTTCTGTGCTACATCATTAAACAAATTCGCAAGAGTTAAGTTGCTCTTTCCATAAGATTGAGCAGTAAGATAGAAAATAAAACATACTTAGCTTGATTAATATGATTTGTCCGTTATGCCGGGTTGTTCCCATACATAATGGATAAAACTTCCTCAATTGTGGTAGCGGCGGCAATTTTTTCCACGATACCATCTTCACTCATCACTTCCGCCAGGTCAGATAGCCCTTCGATATGTCCTTTGTTGTCCACAGCAGCTAAAGCCACGACCACATTCACTGGATCGTTCTGGGGGTTCCCAAAATTTACGGGGGTTGCCAGAGTTATCAAGCCCATGCTGGACTTGATGCAGCCATCTTCCGGGCGGGCGTGCGGCATGGCAAAGCCAGGAGCGAGCACTATGTAGGGTCCAAACTCTTTGGCCACCCGAATCATCGCGTCCACAAAGCGCGGTTCAATGGCTCCGTCGGCCACCAACAGCTTGCCAACCGCCCGAATGGCATCCTGCCAATCTGAGACGGAAACACCCAGCGCTACTAGGTTTGGTCGTAATAAATCCTTAATATTCACCCGTATCTCCTTTTCCAAGCCTAAAACAATTGTGATGCGAGAAAAACGCTTAAATCAACTAAGGGTTTGTGAAAATTCTTTTTTGTCTTCAAAGAATCGGATACGAACGTGGTTCGGCTAAGATGATCTCTCAAAGTTTCTGCCCTCTGTAAAATGGTGAGAGTAGTGCGAGAAATTACCCATTTCGCAATCATTATACGCACAATTCCTATTTTGTGTACGGATTTTGCAGAAAATAACCATAAAAATCAAATTTACCTTGGTTATTTTTTTAGTACGATGGCTCAGAGCAAAATCTGCACGCGGTGATAAAATACCTGCACACTCAGGAGTATCAATGACAGCAACAAATATTCCAAAACAAAAACCAACCTGGCCAATGCTTATGCTCGGGGCGGGCTTAATCGCGGCTGTTCTCGCGCTTGCAGCGCTGTACAACATGGTCTATCTCGAGCAAGAAGCTTTGATACGTTCTTATTCGCAGCGCCTCAACGCCTTACCGAGGGAAACGCAACAAGAACAAGTCATCTATGCCGCTCCCGCAGAAAGCGTCAATCTGGGAATCCAGGCACAAAAGTCAATCAAAGGCTTGTGGAGTGCGAAAGCTTTTAGCGTCCTGGTCACAGATGGAGATACTGGCGCAACAAGAGCGGAAGCGCTGATATCCCAAGAAAAAACCTGGGATTCGAAAATTCAACATAACGCCATCTTTGAGCGGCGGGATGTAATATTTATCCCGGCGTCTTTCACGCTCTCTCCGGACGCGCGCGTCGGCGAAGAGCTCACTGGAAAGCTTGAAGGCGAGATCGTGTACCCCATCATTTCTGAGGGAGGAGACCAGGCAGACGTAGCCAGCAATGTCTCCGTGCCGTTCGCGGTCAAGGTGGTCTCTGCTGTAGAAATCGCCGAGAAGGTTCGCGCTCAGGCAAGCACAACCCTGAGCATTGCCGGTCCAATCGCGCTCATCTTGATAGTCATCCCTCTGGCGTACTTCCGTAAGAATCGCAAATCAAAGCAAGCTGCGCAGACTGGCAATCGGACGGCAAGGAACTAAAACCGAGAGCTTTTATTTTGGGCAGGTTGGGAAAAAAGCGGGTGATGGGATTCGAACCCACGAATGTTAGCTTGGGAAGCTAATGCCTTACCACTTGGCTACACCCGCGCGGTCTCTATTGTATCGCATTTTTGCAATAAATCGTCAATTTCATTTACAGAAAATTCAAGCTGAAAGCGTGGTTTTCGGGTATATTTAAGCACGCACCGAAACGACCTGTGATGAACAAGATGTTATTCGCTTTGAGGAATTTTGTAGTTTCCCGATTTAATTCGTTCGCGTATGCATTTAAAGGCTGGGCTTATGTTCTGCGTACCCAGCAGAATGCCTGGATCCACCTGGCGGCAACCACGTTGGTTATCGCTGCTGGAATCTGGTTGGGCTTATCCCGTCACGAATGGGCGATTATTCTACTCGTAATCGGCATCGTGTGGATAGCTGAATTCCTTAATACTGCCCTGGAAGCAATTCTGGACATCGCCAGCCCTGAACGCCATCCACTTGCCAGGATTGCCAAGGATGTTGGCGCGGCAGCAGTGCTGATAGCTGCAGCGGTGTCTGTCGTGGTTGGTTTGCTCATTCTTGGCCCCCTGCTGCTTGCAAAATTAGGGTGGGGGTAGTTTGAATAAGGTTAACAAACATCTTACACAAGTTGCGTGTACACTAAAGAATATTCATCAATAGAGGAGAATTATCATGATCAGTGAACCAATCAATGTAACCGACGGAGCCTTTCAAAAAACAGTCCTGGATTCCCCCATCCCGGTCATCGTGGATTTCTGGGCGCCCTGGTGCGGACCCTGCCGCATGGTTGCGCCAATCCTGGAAAAAATT
>CAZPWL010000090.1:0-7381 GCA_964590535.1 uncultured Anaerolineaceae bacterium | reverse complement strand
AGGGGTACATTATGGAAGCAGTAATCAATAAAATCAATGATGGATTTAATTTTGTTCCGAATTTTCTTCAGCCTTTCGACAGGCTTCTTCCTGCCTTTTTCGACCTCTTTTCGCCCTTCTTCGGAGTTTATTAACTCATTTATTAATTGTGAACTCAGCGCGAGTAAACTTTTCTTGGCGGTGTCAATCCCTCCGGGATAGAGATGCCTTTGTTGAGGCAGATTGATTGCAAACTGAGTAATCTCGGCAGCCCAATGCCCCATTAAACGCGCTGCGTTTGCTTGAATCTTCGCTTCGCTAGCAGACACAATGCTCTTTATTATTCCTTGTTCGCTTCCCTCAATGTCTTCCAGCCAGCTTAGCGATTGAAAATCCAGGTAACGGATTTTTTCGAGTTTTATTTCTTTTAAAACTACTTTGTAATTGTTGGATTCAGAATCAAAAATGACCTGACTTAATACGTCTGGAAGAGTGTTGAACACTTCTTTTGTCCAACGATCAACATCTCCAAATGATGATAGTAAGCGGCTTGCCTCCGCGCTCGCGGCGCCTTCCAAACCCTCACCCAATAGAAGAGTGTCTATAATCTCAACAGATTTTTTGAGACCGCAATAAGCTTGTAAAGTTTCGGGGTCATAGGCAACCAACGCGGTACCTATCCCTGTAATAGGCAAAGTCATGCCGGTAGAAGCGGAAAGGCGGGCAATCGATTGGGCAGTGTTATCGCTCAGGAGGTGCAGCAGGCTGTTCCCTATCATCACTTCCATGGCACTATTCGTGCTAATTTCACTGGGACCCATCTTTTTATCGTGGAACAAATAGAGCGTAGCGGGGTCAAAACGCGGTTTTTCAATTTTTAGCGTTTCACAGAGATACTTCAGCAACTCAGAATCAGGATTTTTGAGCTCTTTCAGCTCTTCCAGTAATGAGAAGACAAAAAGCTCCCGATTTCTTTCTTTATCATCGTCCTGGAATGATGCTACATTAAGCAGGATGTGCAGCTTAGCAGAATCGCGTTTGGAAATCTCTTTTAGGAGTAGCAATGTAAGAGGTATGAATAAGCCCCCGCCGACCATGTCTTTTCCATCCGCGAGCAAAAAGATATTCAAAGGCACTGCTTGTTGTCCCGCAATCCCTGCATTGATAAGTCTGGAATGGTCCATCGCCAGACTGAGCTTCGTGTCTAAGAGGTTCTCTACTTTTTCATGCTCTGCAGCGAGAGCGGCTAAGACTTCAGATCGCTTAGCCGGAGCCCCTCCACCCGGGAACTGAGGAGAGCTATTATTTACAGATATAAGTTCTGCTGTTGGTAAAGCAAATCGGAGGAATTCACTGATAGAAGCTAATTGATCATTGCTGCGCAGGTGCAATCTGCGAATCTCGCAAAGTATGCGCTCAGAAGAATCATCCAGAGCAATGCATAAACTGGGGATTAAGAAACGTGGGGCGTTAAGGTCCATCGTGTGTTTCCTCCTGGCTGTTTGAATGTCGAAAACCCAGTGGATTTGTCCAGGGGAGGTTGGCCGTTTCGCCAACCTCCCCTTACATTTGCTATGACCTCAACGAATCCTGAAACTTACGGATTTCGGCAAGTTCCTCACGATACTGATCGACGATCCCTCTGTCTCCCCTATCGGAAAGAGAGGCGATCTTGTCGCGGTATTCCTGGTCGACTGCGTCCAGATAGGTGATGGCTTCTTTGTTACCCATCCCCGCGATTTCCTTGTCCACCGCGTCTTCGACCTTCATAACAAAATCGGAATTCTTGGCAAAGGCCTTCTTTGCGCTTTCCCGGCTGTTCCCAAGGAGGTTATCTTTTCCAGGACGGGCTTTGCTCTTCTGGTAATCCTTGTCGATGTCCAGATAATAGTTTTTACCGGTGTGTATGATGTACTTGAACGCGAAGCCAATGCTGAACCACTGCTTAGATTCTTTATCCTTGTCCGGCATAAAGTCTTCGTTGGAGTTGTAGACTTCAGGCAGCACATGCAGCGAGTCATCCGGTCGATCCTTACCAGAGGCGGGAGTCAGTACCAAATCGTACATTTGCCGACACGCAGCCATATCGTCCAAAACGTGAACTGGAAGTCCGTGCGCCAGGACTAAAAAGTCAATTCTACTCTTTATCCCGGTTCGCACAACTGTGATTTGATCATCGTGATGGTCCGCGACCAATTCATCCGCGTCGTCTTCGATTCCTAATAATTTATCCTCTTCTGGGCTTGGTACGCCAATGGACTTGTTGTACTTGAAGAATGGTTCACAATACTTAAAGGTTTCACGGACTTGCTTCCAGAGGTAGGTCTTAGGGTCTGTGCCTTTAGTCCCTGCAATTTCCCGAATTACCGAGAGTAATGACAAGTTATCGATTATCGGAGTGAACAAGCTGCCCGTAAAAGTCTTTAAGTCCTCATTAAAGCCTTGTTTTACCCATTTACAAAACTCAGATATACCCGAGATGCTTGCAGGGATGAAACTAAAATCGGAAACACTGCTGATCTCTTTAGTGAAGCGCTGATAATAGGTTTGAAAATCGACGTCGATTTCTCTTCGGAACTCATATACCGCCGCCGTATTTGCAGTAGGTTTCAAAAGGCGCTTTGCATTCTCTTCGAGTGGGGTTAGTGTTTTTTCTATATCACCCTTTGCAACTTTCAAATCAGAGATGAATTGTGAAACCTCCCCGAACAACTCAGTGATTAATTTCCTGGCCTGATCCTGCGCTGCCTGAATTAGCTCAAAGTCAATTGCGTCTTTCATTTCCTTAATGGCAGATTCCTTGGCAGACTTGAGTTTCCTGTCCCAGCCTTTTTTCGAAAGTGCTCGGTCAAGTTTATCTTCAAAGCCATCATCAAGTTTCTTAAGTCTTTCTTTTGACAGCTCATATTCAGTCTTTTCGCGCTTCAGGTCTTCGCTTGTTATACCGTTCTGGTTTATGGCTGAAATGACCTGATTGAGAGAGGTGACCGCCTGGGAAGGCTGCCGAAGAGGGGTTTGATCCACCAATCTCTCCAATATCGCTAAAGTCGTGGCTATGCCATACTGCTTGATAAACTGAAGGACTTCTCTGGCTAATGCCTCTTTTGCGTTAATGAGTAAGTTTTTATAATTATCTTCGATTCCCTTGATCCGGTCCTTGACCAGTAATTGAGCTTCCATGTACTGGTTCTCAACAATTGAGACAGACTTGGCTACGTCGATGGCATCTTTGAGTGCTGATTCATGGATAAAGGGTATTGGGCTAACAGATTGCAGGCTCCTGATCAAATCTTTATCGAGAAGACTGTTTCTTGAGAGGATTAGGGAGGCTGTCCGGGAGATGACCGCATCTTCCTGCATTGAGAGAAAACCTTCCCGAAGAATTTTTTGGGAATACTTGCTGGCGCAGAAGTCAAGCAATCGAGCCTGTGGGAAGATTAGTGAGGCTGCAGCAAAGGAACTGAAGGCGCATAACTTGCCTTCAAATCTCTCTCCAAAACCGACAACATTGGCAGCCATCTGTGCAACGTTAGCCTGAAGCGAGAGACCGGATGTTAGAAACAGGGCTTGCGCCATCATGTTGGCGACATCATCCAAGGAACTAAGTCGCTGTCCGGCTACATTTTCAATACCCACAACATACTGCTGATCGAAAGGCGGTTTTGCAACGCTTACATTTACTTCATTTGAATAGCGCACGTTCCATTCCGGGTGCTCTAATAAATAGTTATTCTCACGGAACCACGCGTACGCGTTCGCCAGCGCTTTTTTCCTTTCAGCAGATTTTTCAGGCTTAATTTCCTGAAGGAAAACTGAGGGCGCCATGCTCATGCTGGTAATTTTTGGATTGTTGTTCTCCAGGATCTTCCGGCAAAGATAAGCCAGATCAAAAGCCATTGAGCTGCCTGTGCCGCCACACGGTGAGAAAACAAGAAAAACATTGATAGCGTTGTTGTTAACAGCAAAACGGAATTTGCTATTTTCAATAACCTCGGTTTCCCGTTGTCTCTGGATTAACTTCAATGCGTTGAGTGCTGAACTCAGACGCGCATATAAGGAACCCCCAAAAGCGTTATCGGAAAACTTATTGAAAAAGGTCAATCTGCCGACTAACCGCATTTGTCTGGGCGATCCGCCACTGCCATTTAACATCCCTGGAGGTGGAGCGAACTTCGGCCACCATGCTTTGATGAACGGGTGGTTGTCTATGTGTTCAACAACAACAGAAGGATCCACGCCTGATAATTCAACGCGTTCACTATTCCTATCAAAAAACTTAGCGCCCTGTTCTTCTATGTTCGCGTCAATATCAAGCGACAGGAACTTAACAATGGGAATATCGCCATAGGCTTCTTTGAAAAGCTGCTTTAAGCGCCAACCGACTTTGCCAGCCGTCGTTCCCAGGAAGATGAATAGGGTCGGATCGAAACGAATTTCGATTTTGTCCTCTGCAATACCCGCGTTTTCCATGTTTCTCCTTTATCCTAAATATTTGGATCATTAATAAACTTGAAATCGTAAATTCCAAAACTATAGACCTGGCTTTCATTAAGCGGGGTTGCGCTGCTGACGCGGCGATAACCGCTGTTCACCTCTCCTGAAGGGTCCAGGATGATAACTTGCTTTCCATCTTGTTTCATAACCAGTAATTTGAAGTGTTCTGCTTGCACACTCGGATCATTTGCGATGACCTCGCATTCCGGGCTGCTGCCAACCCTGATCTCATCGCGCTTTTTTTCGTTCAGATTGATGATAATTTGGTTGTCCGGGTCATCCTGTCTCCACAAAATGAGGGTGCCGCCGACAATTGGCTTTTTGGATATGTCCACCACTTTTCGGGCTGCCAATTTAAGAATGGTGAAAAGCACTAAAAGCAACGCGACCAAACCGATAATATGGAATTTGCAGCGCTGCCAAAGCCCAGGCACTTGGAAGTCGAAACGCAAATCACTGCCGCCGTTTTCATTTTCCAGCCTGATATTGGGGCTCTGAGAAGAGAAAGTGATTGTGCCGGCGTAAGGTCCTGCCTTAAGCAAACCCTCTGGTTTTAGCTCCAAAACGGATTCATTCTTGTTTGATTGAATATAGTGCAAAGGATTGGTCAGGCTCAGCCCCGGAATGCCATCCAATGCGAATTGCACAGTCTCTTCTTTGTTGCTTGTTGAATTAGAGGAAATCCGCAGCTGGATGGGACTCATTCGGAAGCAAAGAATCTTGTCACACTGGACCAGCACTTCTTCCAGGCGAAACCGAATGGTTTTTTGGAACAGCTCAAATGAAATCGGCACTTTGTTTTCAACAATGTCTACCGCGCTTTCTGGTGACAAAAGTATGTACCCAGCCCAACTTCCAGGTGCCAAAACCCCAGCAGGCTTCAACTTGACCGATATTTCATTCACTTCGCTCGGCTTGATTGTGAAGGCCTGGGAATTCTCAGCTTCGAAACCCGGAAGCTGCAGTGTTGAAACGCTGACCTTTTCTTCTTGTGCCGATGTGGTTCGAACTTTAAGAGTAAATGGGATGCCCGCAGAAATTTCCTGGACATCAAAACGCGGATCTGTGATGGGAACGTCGAAACCAAAGTAGGCATCCACAACCTCAAGGCTGGGGATCCGTTTGACAGTAAGGTTTTTTGAGAGAGTTTGATCTACGGGAACGCCTTGTATGAAAAATCCCTCTGTGAGTACGTTCAGTACATGCAAGCCATCCTGGGATGGTATAAACGAACCTGTAAATTCACCTTCCTTCCAAACCAAATCGTTTGTGGTAGTTTTTCCACCAGGTTCACGAACTTCGAGTTGGAAATTGCCATCCATGATTTGTGACAGGTCTGATTCTGTATCAAACGCGATGTTGACAGAAATCGGTTCAGTTCTGATTTCTATATAATCGCTGGAAGGTTCCACAAATATCAGATTTGGGATGAAGACGCTGCTAAATGTGCGGTACGCGGATACCGGTATCAGGTCCTTCATACCGCTGAGGCGGATGGTGTAGGTTCCACTTTGCTGCGTCTCCACAAATTCCCGGCTGAAATTTCCATCACCAGCCAAGACATCCCCATGCGTACCGTCATCGTAAAACCGATCAAGACTCTGCTTACTTCCATCAGGAAGTGTGACTTCGGCGCTAAACGCAGCGTTTCCGACCACTTTTCTCGTGCTGCCATCTTCCAGTTCCTCGATGATGCTTGCAGTGATTAAGGCGGGTTTTCCAGCTTGCACCGCGCTGATCGGAGAGGTGATCTGGGTCCTCAGTCTGGAGCGCAAGATCGCCCTGGCCTGAACCTCGCCCGAGCCTTCGTATGAGAACTTCCAGGTACCGCTTGCTGGGGCGTCGACTGTGAACACCGAAAAATTGGGGTCTTCTGTCATCATAAAACTGACCGCATTTGTCCCAGCTTGAACCTCAGCCCCAGTTGGATCGATCAAGGACATACGCATGTTTGTTGTGTGACTAGCAACAAAAGAGACTTTGCTAATGTATGGTGTCAGAGCAGGGTCCAGGAAAAAATCTACCGATTTATCTGCGACGACAGGTGCTCCGCTGGTTATTGTTCGGTCTTTCAACTCCCCCAAAATTTGCAGAAAACTATCAACCAAGTCGTTGGCAGTATTCGCGGGGATCAGTTTGCCACTCGTTTCTTCGGCTATTCTTTGAAGAACAGCGGTTTGGCCGTAAGAAGTGAGCCCAATCGCGTAGACTGGAACCCCGAGTGCTACTGCTGCGGCAACGGCTTCGTTCGGGTAGCTGTAGTAAAAATTCGGAATTTCGGGTCTGCCATCAGTAAGAAATACCATTACTGTTTTGTAATCGTCCAGGTTCTCCTTGGAAAGGAGCACGCCGGCATCCTCGAACGCCGCCTTAAAATCCGTGTAACCATCCGGAGTGACAGGTTGAATCAGATTCAACAACTCCCGTTTATCGTCGTTTGTGTTAAGTTCAACGAAGCTCTCAGTGATAATTTCACTTCCAGAAGCAAACCGGATAAAACCAACCTTGTCACCCTGGTCAAGCGCTGAAATCATCATCTTAGTGGCGGTGTAACGTAAATTTTTGGGGTCATACATCCCCATACTGCCGGAATTATCCAGGACAAACAGCACCGCTATGTTTTCTGCAACAGTTGTTTGGGCAATTGAGCGACTTGTTGGAAATAAGATGCTTGTGACCAGAAATACTACCAATAAAAGCAATTCTGGTTTGTGGTTTTTAATGGTTTGAAGTTTCATATGCCTATCCTGCCCCGACTTTCAATTACCATTGTATTGCTTTAAGTTCCACTATTTGTTGAGTTTTTCTCAACACAATCGAACCCGGGTAACTTAATAAGAAAAATTTCCTTGAATATTATTTTATCATTGAACGGGTATAGATTGACCAAAATGGCAGAAATGATTTT
>CAZPWL010000089.1:0-7446 GCA_964590535.1 uncultured Anaerolineaceae bacterium | reverse complement strand
AGCCCTGCTGCGGCTGCATTCTATCGGCGTGGACGGCATCATTTCCAACAACCCAGCCGCAGCCCGCGCCGTGTTGGAAGGCAGCTAATGAAAATCCGCCGCGCTGTCGGGCTCTTTCTGGCGCTCAGCCTGCTAATCTCCGTTCTGCCAATGCCGGCGCAAGCAACAAGCCCGATTCAAGCGGAAACGCTGCTGGCATCGATGAGCCCGGCAGAAAAGGTCGGGCAGCTCTTCCTGATCACGTTCAACGGCAGCAATATCAGCGAGGGCTCGTCTTTACGGGAACTCATCAGCACCTATCACATCGGCGGTTTCGTACTGCGCTCGGACCACGACAATTTCTCCGGAACGGACACGCTCACTTCAACCTACGACCTGATCGCCGCCATGCAAACTGCCGCATGGGACAAAACCCAACCATCCCCCAATACCACTCTGAGCGGCGAACTCCCTGCCTACGTGCCGCTCTTTATTGGCATCGAACAAAACGGTGACAGCGACAGTCAAATCCTGAGTGGTCTCAGCGACCAACCCAACCAGATGACGCTTGGCGCCACCTGGTCCCCTTCCCTAGCCCAGCAAGCCGGGCAGGTGCTCGGGAGGGAACTTTCGGCGCTCGGCTTTAATTTATTCCTGGGGCCAACCCTGGACGTCGCGGAGACCGCCAGCATGGAAACCGCGGCGTACTCAGGCGCGGATATCTACGGCGCCGATCCTTATTGGGTCGGAGAAATTGGGCGGGCATATATTGCCGGGCTGCACAACGGCAGCGGCAATCGCCTGAGCGTGATTGCGCGGCACTTCCCCGGGTTGGGCAGCGCTGACCGACCGCCGGACCTAGAGGTTGCCACAGTCCGCAAGTCGCTCGAACAGTTGAAACAAATTGAACTCGCCCCGTTCTTCGCGGTGACCTCCGCTGAAGACTCGAACGCGCAGGCAGACGGCGTGATGGTCTCGCACATACGCTTTCAGGGCTTCCAGGGCAATATCCGCGCCACGACCCGTCCCATTAGCTTTGACGCGACCGCGCTGGCGCAGCTGCTGGCGGTGGAACCCCTGGCGAGCTGGCGTGCCGCGGGCGGGCTGACGGTCAGCCACAGCCTGGGCAGTAAAGCTGTGCGCTCTTTCTTTGACCCGACCGGGCAGAGCTTCGACGCGAATACCGTTGCCGGCACCGCTTTCATCGCAGGCAACGATCTGCTTTACCTGAACGAATTCTCCAGCGCGATCGAAGCAAACCCTTACGAAACAATCCTGCAGACGCTGGATTACTTTAGCGGGAAATACGAGGAAGATTCGGCATTCGCGCAGCGTGTAGATGAAGCGGTATTGCGCATCCTGAACGCAAAATTGCGGCTCTACGGCGACTTCTCACTCGAAACTGTTATTCCGGATCGCGCCGGCCTGGAGCAGATCGGCAGCGCTTCCGATGTTTCCTTCAACATCTCCCGTGAAGCCGTCACGCTCATCTCCCCCAGCCAGGACTACCTGAACAGCCTGCTGCCCAGCCCGCCCGGTACCTACGAATACGTGGTCATCTTCAGCGACCAGCGCGCCCAGAAGCAGTGCAGCGCCTGCCAGCCCATTTACGAGCTGTCCACCAACATGTTCCAAAACACGCTCCTGAAACTCTACGGGCAGGCTGGCAGCAACCAACTGCTCCAGAATCGCCTGAGTTCTTACAGCTTCAGCCATCTTACCGAGGTGCTGGATCGGAAGACGGAGCTCTCTGACCCGTACCTGCCGGATAATCTCAAGCGCGCAACCTGGGTGATTTTTAATGTCCAGAATTTGGATGCGGGACTGACAGAATCAACCGCGCTGCGCCGCATTCTATCGGAACGCCTGGACCTCATCCGCGATAAAAAGGTCATCGTTTTCGCTTACGACGCGCCGTACTATCTGGACGCTACCGAAATATCCAAGCTTTCCGCCTACTACGCGCTCTACAACAACAGCCAATCCAGCGTGGATGTGGCCGCGCGCGTTCTAATGCAAGAAATCCAAGCCTCCGGCGCGCTGCCCGTTTCTTTACCCGCCGTCGGGTACGACCTGATCTTCGAGACCTCCCCGAATCCGGATCAGGTCATCCCAATCACGCTGGTCACCCCACGCGAGATGCCAACCCCCGCTTCCGGAACGGCGGCCGGAGAGGCTACGCCGATGCCGCTGTTTGCGGTGGGCGAAACGGTCCAGATTCAGGCCGGCGTCATCCGCGACCACAACCAACACCTTGTGCCGGACGGCACAGTCGTGCAGTTCACCATCCGCTTGGCGGGCGATCAAGCTATCATCGGACAACCCCAGGCAGTCACCAAAGGCGGTTTCGCCTCAGTGGAATACCGGATTGAACGCGACGGTATTTTTGAAGTGACCGCCAGCAGCGAACCTGCCACCACATCCGGCACGCTTCTTTTAAACACCCAGGGCGGCTTGGCGCAGTTGATTATGCCCACCGCCACCCCCACGCTTGCCCCCACCCCCACACCTATGCCATCTGCCACCCCGGAGCTAATCCCAACCCCAGCGCCGGACGCGTCAACAGACGGCAGCTTCCCGAGAATGGACGACTGGCTGCTGACCATGATGGTAATGTCCTTGGGTTTTGCCGCAGCCTATGCAAGCGGGCAATTCTGGTGGGGATCACGACTGTGGGGCGCCCGCGCGGGGGTTTGCGCGCTGATTGGGGGCTTTGCGGCTTACTTGCTGCTCACGCTGGGTTTGCCCTCGCTGGAAGCGCTGGTGCGGGAAGGCGGCACCTGGTTTGTGGTCCAGGTTGCGCTGAGTGGTATGCTGTTTGGCTGGCTTGTTGCGTTGGTGTGGTGGTTCGCCAAGAAGACCTCTGCGCGGACAAAGTAATACCCGGAAATCAACAATTTATCGTTGCGAATCGTTTGTGTGTATGCCCGCCGAGCCAGATGACAGCCCGACCCGTCATTGCGAACCGTTTTGCCATCCAACCTAAAAGCAAACCCATCCAGGGTGCAGGGCAAAACGGTGTGGCAATCCGCCTTTATATTTAGTGTGGAGATATTGCGCCCTTCGGGTATCGCTTAGCTTCTTACGACGACGAAAAACCAGGTTCGCGTCTACGCGTAATTCGTCATTGCGAACCGTTTTGCCATCCAACTTCACGCAAACCAATCAAGCGTGCAAGGCAAAACGGTGTGGCAATCCGCCTTTTAATTTTGTGGGGAGGCGTCCTGCTCTCTGGTTATCGCTTTGCTCCTCACGACGAAAAAACCAGGCGAGCGCTTACGCGTGTTTCGTCATTGCGAACCGTTTTGCCATCCAACTTTCCGCAAACCCATCCAGGGCGCAAGGCAAAACGGTGTGGCAATCCGCCTTTGCATTTGTTGGGAAGGCGTCCGGCTCTCTGGGTATCGGTTCGCTCCTCACGACGAAAAACCAGGCGAGCGCTTACGCGTGTTTCGTCATTGCGAACCGTTTTGCCACCCACCTTTCCGCAAACCCTGCCAGGGCGCAAGGCAAACGGTGTGGCAATCCGCCTTTTAATTTTGTGGGGAGACGTAGGTCTGTCTGGGTATCGGTTCGCAGGCCAGAGGTATCGAAAGGCTTGCCATTCTGAACGCAGTGAAGAATCCTTCTTTTAAAGAAGAACCTTTGCTGACGTTCAAGATGACAAAACTTACAGGAAGACTTCAGCGCTGCGCCCGCGCGACAAAGAACCGTATTCTACAAGTTCCGCAGTAAGGTCAACAGCAGGGTTAAAAAGCCCAGCCCGGCAGAAATCGCCACCAAACGCCAATCCGCGTCATTCATGCGCTCGGCGCGCTTGGCGCCATTGCCGCCTATTCCAATCCGCAGATGGTTGGTCGACTCCCCGGTCAGCGCTTTCAGAAAGCTGCGCACATCCGCGGGACGGTCGTCCGGGTGGAGCTGCAGCGCCCACAAAACGGCTTCCTCCACCCGCGTGGAAATGGTGGGGTTCAGCGAGCGCGGCGCTGGCAGGCTTTTCGGGTCCAAAAAGCGGTCGCGTACATTCACAGGTGCCTGATTCGTGAGCAGGTGGTATAGCGTGCCCCCAAAAGCGTAGATATCCGCCCGCCGGTCGGTATGCAGGCTGTCGCCGCCGTACTGCTCCAGCGGGGTATAAATCGCTGTCCCCTGCCCCTGCATAATCGTAATGGTCACTTCCCCGGGCGCCAGCAGTTTGACCAGACCAAAGTCCACCAGCTTCACCAGCCCGGTGGGGGTGAGCTTCAGATTGGAAGGCTTAATATCCCGGTGCACAATCGGAGGCTGCTGACTGTGCAGATAGTCCAAAGCGTCTCCGATTTGAACAGCCCAATTCAAGACGTCTTCCTCATCCAAAAAACGCTTCTCGGAGACCGCTTTAGAAACCAGCGCGCGCAGGTCGTCCCCCGGAATGTAATCCATCACCAGATAATCATCGTCACCAATTGAGAAGTAATCGGAAACCTTGGGAAGGTTGGGATGGTCCAACCGGGCAAGTACCGTGGCTTCCTTCAGGAACTGCTCGCGGGATTCCTCCAGCAGCTTGGGCGGAAGTGAAGCATCGTAGCCAACCTGCTTGAGCGCACAAAAACGCCCGCTGAGACGGGTATCCTCTGCCAGATAGATGCTGCCGTATCCGCCCTGACCGATGATGCGGTCAATGCGGTAGCGGTCATGCAGAAGGTCGCCTTTGGCGGCGCGAACGGGCATGGGTACTTCCCTTTCCAAGACTATCCACGCGCTCCCTTCTTTCGGCGTCTGGGAGCTTTGTGCGCGAGGACCACAAAAAATCACGTGGGTTATAATACTAAATTATAGCGCATAAGTTTGAGGGGCTCCGGATGGAATTTGCTATTCTACTTGCACAATCTGGTCCACTTTCCGGGCAGCAGTGGGCTGTCAACGGCACGTTGACCATTGGCCGCGACGAAAGCAGCGAGGTCGTTATACCCGACCGGCAGGTTTCCCGTCAGCACGCCTGCCTCACCCTGCGGGGCAGCGCCGTGTTCCTCGAAGACCTGAACAGTAAAAATGGCACCTACTTGAACGGTCAGCTTCTCAGCGCCCCAACACAGCTGCGCGAAAGCGATGAAATCCGGGTCGCCTTTGCCCAGACCTTTCTCTTCCTCTCATCCGAAGCTACTCTACCGCTATCGGAATTGCCCGGCGAGTACCTGCAGCTCTTCACCCTACAGGTGGACGCAGACGCCCGGCGGGTGTGGGTGCGTGGGATAGAGCTTATGCCGCCCTTGTCCGCGCAGCAGTTCAGCCTGTTAAATGCCTTGTTTACCAAAAGCGGGGAAGTGGTCAGCCGCGAAGACTTAATCAGAGCGGTGTGGGGCGGCGAAACCCCCTGGGTGACCGAACAGGCGTTTGACGCGCTCGTCCGCCGTCTGCGAGACCGGATTAATCAAATTGACCCCGATTATGACTATATCGTCACGGTTCGGGGTCACGGTTTACGTCTGGAGAACCAGCCGCACTAAGCGGGGTTTTCTTTGGAGAGGTTGCGCTGCATGGAATAGCGCAGCGCTTCGCGGCTGATATCTTTCAAGCGAGCCAAAGCTTCCGGCTGCTCATTATTCTTTTCCATCTGCCCAATAAGCTCGTTCAGTATCTGCAGGAATTCCGCGTCAATCGCGTCTCCGGCTTTCTCATAGATTTGCCGGCGGGCAGTTTCATCTTCCGCTTGCAGCAGAATCTCAACCATCTGCAGGGCTGCGCCGGACTGGCTGGCTGCCTGTACCACCGCGACGACCCGCACCAGTTTCTCAAGCTTGGCCTGGTCATTTTCTGCCTGGGCATGCTCGGCGGCGTGATTAACCGCGTCCGCGAAAGCCTGGTCCACATGGGGCAGCGCTTTTTCGGTGGCTTCTTCAATGTTATCGGATTTGAGAATCTCATCCAACAGCGCCTGCGCCTGGTCCATTTGCGCCTTCAGGGCAGCATCTACCGCCGTGGTGAGCTGCAGAAGTTTTTCACGCAGCGCGCTCAATTTCGCCTGCTCCTCGCCGCCAGAAGCGTCGATTTTTGCGCTAAGCTGTTCAAAGAACGTGTAATCCAGGCCGCCGCGCGCCATCGTCACCAGCGTGGTCAGCCGCGCGTCAGAACCCGCGGATTCAATCATCAGCCCCAGCAAAGATTCGCGCGTCAGACCCTTCTGGCTGAGCTCCTGCAGGCTTTTGACAGCTGCCTGGGATTCACGCGCCTGGTCTGCCAAGCTCTTGCCGTAGCTGGAATATTCCAGCATGCCGCGCTGCAAATTCACCAGAATTTGCACGCCTTCCTGGTCTCCGCCAGCCGCGGAAGCTTCCGCAAGGCGAGAAACCAACATAAAGACCTGTTCATCAATCTTACCGTCGTTCTGCGCGATCAACTCCGCAAGTTTTTCAGGCGCGGCAGCCGCCAGCTGCGAGATCAAGGTCAGTTTTTCCTGCTGGGCTTTCATCATCTCGGGTGTGATTCCATCCGCTTTGAGAATGGTTTCGAACAAGAGCTGTTGGGTCAGCATCATCTGCGGGCGGAATAGGTAGCCCTTTCGCTTCTCAGACGGCAGGGTGTCCACCACTTTCTTAATCAGGGGGCCGATTATCTTTTCCTGTTCCGGCACTGGCAGGTTCGCTTCCGGAGGGAAGTAAGTCAGCAGCAGTTCTTTATCCGCGTCGTGATATACAATCGGAGAGGGATATACACCCTGGTAGTGGCACACGGGGCAGTTAATCAGATTGGCGGACCCCGAAAGGAGCTTCTCCTTGGCTTGGGGATCGCTACTCTGATCGAACAGACGGTTAATATCTGCGGTGATGGGAGTGCGGCAGCGCGGGCATGAGACAGTTGTTTTCGGCATAAGAGACTCGTTTCCTTTGATTTCAATTCCTTGGATTATAACATCCGCTCCCTCCCCTTCCGGGTTGTGTATATCAGCATTGCGTTAATATTTATTGGCCGCGCAGCAGACAAGTTCCGTTGTACCCTCATCCATCTGAAGGATGAAAGAAATGCGTGGGGTTCCGTTCCGAGCCAGCCCTACAAAGCCAATTAGCGGGCGGCAAGAGGATTACTGATTGACGTTTGATGGGTTTTGTGATATCTAATTAACAGATGTTAATCTGTTTTTAATACATTTTTCTACCCTTGATATTTCCTGTTACCACTCCAGGCGGAGCCCACGCATAACGTGAAGTCTTGGAATATGCTTAATCTCAAAAACCAGACTCCGTTTTGGGGGGATAATCGAAGATACCATGATTAAGTTAGAAGGGAGTGAGGATATCAGCAAAACAGCAACAAGAGTAGTTTTCGTTCAGTTTCAATTCCGAGTCAAATTTACTAAGGAGAATAAGTATGAAAGCTAGAAGATTTGTTTGGTTATTTGTGAGTATTGTTCTCGCAGCCAGCCTCGCCCTTGCCGGCTGCGCGAAAACTGAAGCCCCGGCTGAAGTACCCGCTGAAGGCGATAAACTGGCA
>CAZPWL010000088.1:3440-7448 GCA_964590535.1 uncultured Anaerolineaceae bacterium | reverse complement strand
CGGGCAGGACGAAGCTTCGCACCAGAAACATGCCAGCATGGCGGAAACCATTCAGGACTGTGCCGTGCTGATTTGCGGGGGTATGGGCTACGGCGCTTACGAAAGCATGCGCCGCCTGAACATCCAGCCGCTTGTCACCGACCTGCGTGATATCGAGGAAGCTGTGCGGGCATTCACCGCCGGGCAGCTCAGCGATCATCCGGAAAAGCTGCACTAATCGTCATCCGCGCCGCTCAGGCGTGAATTTGCGCACGCTACCCGGGCAGTTGAGAGCAAACCAACGGAAAGCAATCGAGTGGGAATGCTTGACACTGCCCGACCAAACTCGTATAATACCGTTTGCCTTCCCTGGTAGCTCAATCGGCAGAGCGGGCGGCTGTTAACCGCTAGGTTAGAGGTTCGAGTCCTCTCCGGGGAGCTGAAAGCCTGAAGTGTCTCTGGCAATCCCAGAGACCTTTTTGTCAGGTTGGTGTGCTATAATTTGCGCACGAATTGGCCCTGTAGCTCAATTGGCAGAGCAAGCGCCTCTTAAGCGTTAGGTTCTGGGTTCGAGTCCCAGCAGGGTCATTTTTTATTTAACTTTTCCCCCATCATCACATCTCCGAGCCCTACTCCAACCAGTTTAGCTGCCAGCCTTGCAGCTGCTTCTGCACAAACTTCCAGGCTTTGTAGATGCGCTTATCCGGATAATAGCCCATGAAGGGCAGTACTTTTTCCTTGCGCTGCGTGCGGAAGGCGCGGAAGACCGCCTTGCTGAAGCGCCACAGATTGCCAGTGGAGGTGCTGCCTTTGTGGATGATAAACACCGTAAACTGGTCATCCACCACCAGCGGACGGTGATCTTTGATCAGCTTTAACCATAGGCTGTATTCCACCACGTAGCCTTTGGTCTCATTAAAACCGCCGTATTTCAACACAGCCTCGCGGCGCATCAAGGTGTTCTCGTGCGAAATCAGGTTCATCGCGGAAATCGCGCGCTCGGCGTCCCGGCGCAGAAGCAGGGTCTGCGGAATTTTATAGCGCTTGCCGCGGATTTCCACCAGAAAGTTGCCTGTCAGCCAAACCAAAGCGGGGTTGTTATGGAATGGGCGCGCGGCGCGCTCCAGCGCGTACGCATCCAGATAGTAATCGTCCGAATGCAGGTAGTGGATCAGGTCTCCACTGGCAACCGCGGTGGCTGTATTCAAGGCGTTCGCCACGCCCTTGGCTTCGGACTGGATGAAGCGGATCGGGTAGCGCCCGGTGTTGCGCGCGATGTAGTCCCGGATGATTTCAGGCGTTTCGTCCGTGGAGTAAGAATCATTGATGATGTGCTCAATATTTCCGTAGCTTTGCCGCTCCACGGAATCCAACGCGTTGCGCAGGTACTTTTCGCTGTTGTAAGTACACGTGATAATGCTGATTTTGGGGAAAGCGGATAATTCCATTAGGCGGGATCTCAATTCGATTGGTTGATTGTACTCTTATCCGCGTGTTTTCGCTCCAGTGTTTTTTTGCTGTCCAGCGTTTCCGCTATAATTGCAGTGTCGGTCCGGATTTGCGTAAGGATTATCGCCATGAAAGCTGCCCGCCCCCTTCTTCTTCTTCTGCTGTTCATATTCCTGCTCTCCGCTTGCGCGCCCGCCCAACCCGCGCCCGCCAGCCCGACCCCAGCCGAAAGCGCCCCCACCCAAGCAGCGCTTCCGACGGCAGCGCTCAACCCTCCGCCAGCGCCGGAAGGGATGGTCTTTATCCCGGCTGGAGAATTCCAGATGGGTTGTGACCCGGCGCGCAACAGCGGTTTTTCCTGTCCTCCGGATGAACTGCCTATCCATACCCTGACGCTTAAAGCGTTTTTTATGGACAGTACTGAAGTGACCAACGCCAGCTACGCCGCATGCGTGCTGGCGGGTACCTGCCGTGCTCCGTCCGTCGTTTCATCCGAAACGCGCGACCATTATTACGACGACCCCGCTTTCGCGAATTTCCCGGTGGTCAACGTTAGCTGGAAGGACGCCGATGCTTATTGCCAATGGGCGGGAAAGCGCCTGCCAACCGAAGCGGAATGGGAAAAAGCTGCCCGCGGCGGCGCAAACGCGGCATTCCCGTGGGGGAACGACGAGCCCAGCTGCATTTTAGTGAACGCTTTCGACCCGCTCTCCGGCCAGTTGTGCGCTGGCGATACCAGCGTGGTCGGCGCGCACCCGGACGGCGCGTCTGCATTTGGCACGCAGGACATGGCCGGCAACGTGTGGGAGTGGGTCAGCGATTGGTATTCCGCGACCTACTATACCGAGTCCCCCGCGATTGACCCCAGCGGTCCGCAAGGGGATACAGAGAAAGTGCTGCGCGGGGGCAGTTGGGCAAGCCGAGCGCCCTACCTGCGCGCGGCCGGGCGCAGCCTGGAACTTACCTTTCACAACGGCTCGGATATCGGTTTCCGCTGCGCGGCAGACATCCAACCTTGAAAATCGGTTAATATTGCCGCCCGCATCCCGAAGCGGTGGGGTATACTACTGAATTCAACCCAGGTTAAGGAGAAATGGATGCCCGCCGATAACGCCCAATCCCAGCCAGACCCCGTCATTCGCCTGTTCAAGTCGGACTTTCTCGAGTTCTTCACGCACATCAGCCCGGTGGTGGTGCTGGTGGTGTTCCTGCCGCTGATTGGCTTTCTGCTCTGGCGCGGGGTGCGGCTTAACCCGACAGCCTGGTGGAATGTCTTGCTGGCGTTTTTGATTGGCTTGCTGGTTTGGCCGCTGGCGGAATATCTGCTGCACCGCTTTGTGTTCCACTGGAAGCCAGCCAATCCCAGCGAACGAATGCAGCGTTTCCTTTTCCTGATGCACGGCGTGCACCACGCCCAGCCGCGCGAGAAAACCCGCCTGGTGATGCCGCCGGTGGTCAGCCTGCCTATGGCCGCCCTGTTTTACGGATTGTTTTGGCTTGTTGTCGGGAAACTTATTGGCGCGCCCGGATATGTGGATGGCATTACGGGCGGCTTTCTGTTCGGCTACGTCATCTACGATATGACCCACTACGCGCTGCACCATTTCAGTCTGAAAGGCGCCTACTTCCGCAAGCTGCGCCGGCATCACATGGCGCATCACTTTAAGACGCACAATGCAAAATATGGGGTTTCCACCTGGGTTTGGGATGATGTGTTTAAGACCAACCCGGCGGAGTGAGCTTTTTCCAGAAAAAACAATTTTAAGCCTTATTTCTGGACCAGCCGGTATACCACCCAATCACTAATCATTTCTTCCGGCTCGTAATAAGACATTAGCAGCCGCACTTTTTCTTCTATCTGCGCGTTCTCTCCGGGGAAGTCCAGAAAGCCCCAGCCTTCCATCTTCGTATCAATCATCAGCGTGGGTTTGGCAGCCAAAAGCTCATCCAAAAATTCCAAGGCGCGCGCCTGCCCGGCGGGGTCCGCGTCCATCAAGGGGCGCATCACCAGGTAGCGCGTGGGGCTTTCGCGCTGGGCAAAGTAGTTCACGCGCGTATCCCGCCAGACCAAGACCGTATCCTCCGGGCTGGTGTTCTCGCGGACGTAGCGGATGGCAGCCTGCCGGGCAGGCAGGCTCTGTTGGTAACCCTCCGCCCGGTCCGCGGTCTCCAGACCAAAGCCCAACGCCAGCAGTGCGACAGCCAATGCCCCAATCGCCCAGCGTGATGTCTTTTTACCACCTGAGGCAGCCAGCCACTGGTCAAGCACGGAGAATGCGGCCGCGCTGAACACTGCCAAAGCAGGCAGGATGGTCTCAAAGTAATACTTGGAGACGTCACCTGTCATCAGGATTAAGCCCAGCTCCAGCGCTCCGTCCAGCAGCATGAGCGCAAACAGGCTGCGTTTGAGCGGTTCCTGTTTTTTACGCGGGAAGAAAGCGCCCGCCAGCACGCCAAGCACCGCGATAGGAAAGATGGGCAGACGCGCGATGTAGCTCAGGTCAAAGGCATTGCGCAGGCGGTCCCCCAGGCTTTGGGCGGCTGACGCGGAAAAGTGGAAGTTATAGGCAAAGGCGGCAT
>CAZPWL010000088.1:0-3340 GCA_964590535.1 uncultured Anaerolineaceae bacterium | reverse complement strand
CCGCCCAAAAAGATGAAAAACAGCGCTTGAAGCCACAAAAACGTGCCAAGCGCGGCCGCCAGTGAGCCAAAATGGGATTTGATGAGTTTGTAACCCAGATACGCCGCGAGTATCAACGCGGCAAGCTCCAGCGCCCAGATGCCCCAATGCGAGCCGGGCGAAAACGCGGCGCCCAGGGCGTTGATGTAGAAAACCAGCGGGGGTTTGTGGTCCCAAAGCTGCAGGTAGGGCAGGTCGCCCTGCAGGATGCGCCAGCCGGCGTACAGGTAAACGCCGGAGTTATCATTAACGCCGAGCGCGAAGGCGGGCGCCACAGGCAGCATCACCGCCAGCGCTCCCACCAGGGGGATAATCAGTTCCATCAGGCGCGCCGCGGCAGGTTTGGGGGTTTTTGGGGGCTGCTTTTGTTTCGCGCTCATTGGGGACTGACCTCCACGGCTGCTTACATTAAAAAGACTGAAAATCAGATTACAATGATTTTACATTGTTCATTGGCGCATAACAATAGTTTTCGGCGCAGCGCATGCTTTGGCAGCACGTAACGACGCGTATTTCGCGAAGGAGACCTTATGCAACTTACCCACACTGCCCTCTACGTTCGCGACCTGGAAGCGATGAAGGGCTTCTACGTACGCTATTTCGGTGCGCAAGCCAATCAAAAGTACCACAACCCAAAAACCGGCCTCCAGACCTACTTCCTCAGCTTTGGTTCCGGCGCCCGCCTGGAGTTGATGACCCGCCCGAACCTGAGCGAACGGGATAAATCCGCGCAGAAGTTCGGATACACGCATATTGCCTTCCAACTCGGTTCGCGCGAGGCTGTGGACGCGCTGACCGGCGTACTTGCCCAAGCAGGCTGCCCAATTCTCAGCGGTCCGCGCGTCACTGGCGACGGCTACTACGAGGTGAGCCTGCACGACCCGGAAGGCAATCTGGTCGAATTGGTAGCCTGAAATGGAGAGCGGCATGCGGTCTGAAGAGGAAATGTATTGGTTGATTCAAGATTGCGCGCTCAAGGACCCGCGCGTGCGGCTTGTCTTGCTTTCCGGCTCCCGCGCCAACCCGGACGCCCCGCGGGACCACCTGCAGGATTTTGACATCGTCTATTTCGTGAACAACCTGGATTCCTTCCGGGGAGGCGAAGGCTGGCTGGATAGCTTTGGCAGACGCATGATCATGCAGAAACCGGAGGAGATGGGGGAAAACCCGCCCGAAACACCCGACCTGGCGTACCTGATGCTCTTTGAAGACGGCAACCGCATCGACCTGAGCCTCTATCCGCCAGCCCGACTGCGGGAAATTATTAGCAGGGAGGGATTCTGGCGCGTGCTGCTGGATAAGGACCACCTGGCCGCCGACCTACCCGAACCTTCCGCCGCGCAATTTCAAACCAAGCCGCCCACTGCCAAAGCGTTCGAGGACTGCTGCAACGAATTCTGGTGGGTCAGCCCTTATGTCGCCAAGGGTCTCTGCCGGCAGGAGCAGCTCTACGCCGTCTGGCACATGGAAGCCGTCATCCGCAAAGAACTCCTGAAAATGCTTGCTTGGTGGGTCGGGGCGCGCGAGGGTTGGCTGGTGCCGTTGGGCAAGCAGTATAAGTACCTGCAGGCGCGCCTGGAACCTGCCGCGTGGGAGCTGCTCATGCGCACCTGCCGCCTGGATAAACCCGCTTACTGCTGGCAGGCGCTCTTTGCAGCCCAGAGGCTCTTCCGCCACGCCAGCCGGCAGGTGGCGGAACATTTTGGCTTCGCCTATCCGCCTTACGACGAGAACGTGACCCCTTATATTGAAGGCCTGTTCAGGCGCTGGCAGGAAATCAACGCCGGGATGAAGTAATCCGCTGAAGTATAATCACCTCATCACTCTGTTTCAGGAGGTCTCACCCGATGTCTGAACCAAGAACTGTGCGCGCGCCAAGAGGCACGCAACTCAGCTGCAAGAACTGGCTTATTGAAGCGGCATACCGCATGCTCCAGAATAATCTGGACCCGGAGGTGGCGGAAAAACCCGCGGAATTGGTGGTTTATGGCGGCCGCGGCCAGGCTGCCCGCTCGTGGGAAGCCTTTAACGCGATTTTAGGCTCTCTGCGCGCGCTGGAACCCGACGAAACGCTTTTGGTGCAGTCCGGTAAACCGGTGGCTGTTTTCAAGTCCCACCCAGACGCTCCCCGTGTTCTGATTGCCAACTCCAACCTTGTGCCGCACTGGGCTACGCAGGAGCATTTTGACGCATTGGCAGCCAAAGGGCTGATGATGTACGGTCAGATGACCGCCGGCTCGTGGATTTACATCGGCACGCAGGGTATCTTGCAGGGCACCTATGAAACACTCGGTTCGCTGGCCAAACAGAAGGGCTGGCCTTCGCTGAAAGGCAAGTTCGTGTTGACCGCAGGCCTGGGCGGCATGGGCGGCGCGCAGCCGCTGGCCGTCACTATGAACGAAGGCGTCGGGTTGGTGGTGGAAGTGGACCGTGAACGCGCGCGGCGCAGGCTGGAAATCGGCTATGTGGACGCACTGACAGACGACCTGGAAGACGCGATGACCATGGTTGAAGAGGCTGTGAGGCAGGGCATCCCCAAATCTATCGGTTTGATTGGCAACGCGGCCCAAATTTTCCCCGAGCTGGAGATGCGCGGCGTCGTCCCGGACGTGGTGACCGACCAAACCCCAGCGCACGACATCATGAGCTACATACCCGCCGGGATGAGCGTGGAGGAGGCTGACGCGCTGCGCAAAGCCGACCCCAAGCGCTACGCCGAGCGTTCCCAGGAATCCATGGCGCGCCATGTGGAAGCCATGCTGGCTTTCCAGAAGAAGGGCGCGGAAGTATTTGATTACGGCAACAACCTGCGCCAGCGCGCGTACGATTGGGGCCTAAAGCAGGCTTTCGACTTCCCGGGTTTCGTGCCCGCTTACATCCGCCCGCTCTTTTGCGAAGGCAAAGGACCCTTCCGTTGGGTGGCGCTCTCAGGAGACCCCGAGGATATTTACCGCACCGACGAAGCCATCGCGGAGCTTTTCCCGGAAGACCAGCACTTGCAGCGTTGGATTCGCATGGCGCGCGAGAAAGTACCCTTCCAGGGACTGCCTTCGCGCATTTGCTGGCTGGGTTACGGCGAACGCGCCCGCGCTGGCTTGCGCTTTAACGAGCTGGTGGCACAGGGCATCATCAGCGCGCCAATTGTCATTGGACGCGACCATCTGGATGCCGGTTCGGTGGCTTCCCCGAACCGCGAAACCGAAGCCATGCTGGACGGCACCGACGCGGTGAGCGACTGGCCAATCCTGAACGCGCTGATAAACGCCGTGAATGGCGCCACCTGGGTCTCTTTTCACCACGG
>CAZPWL010000087.1:0-7700 GCA_964590535.1 uncultured Anaerolineaceae bacterium | reverse complement strand
CAAGGCCAGCTCCGCAAACTCATCCTGGTCCAAAAGCTCCATACTTCCATCCGGATATACCAGCAAGTCCAGCGCCAGGTCCCGCCAGCGAATTTCCTGACCGCTGAAAATCGCGGGAAAGCAAATGTTGCAATACCATGCCTTAACCTGAGCGCTGTCCTGCTCGTATATCTGCAGCAGGTTGTACCAATGCCGCTCTGAATACCATTCCAGGGCATGGTCGCCGCGCCGAAAATGCAGCTTGCCGACCGCCACGCTCCCGATGTTAAAAACTCCTTCCACCAGGCGCGCGCCGTCCTGCTCCCGCGCCAAGCGCGCGGGGTAAGCAAACACCAAGGCCCCTTGCGCGTCCAACTTGACCACCTGCACTGCCGTCATTCCGCCTCCAGGCAGCTTAGCTTTTCCGGCGGGAACCTTACGATGACATCCGCGCCTACTCCAAGGGGTGCCGCGGTCTGGATACTCAAAGAATACTCACTGGCACGCAGCTCAGATTGGTAAGTCTCCCCCATGAACAGGCAATCCAACACCCGCGCGGTGAATTGATTCTCCAATTCCGGCTGCCCGGGCAGCACTTGGGCGTCCTGCGGGCGCAGCAAAAGCTGGACCTGCTGGCCTGGCTGCCAATCCCGCGCGCAGGCAGAGACCAGGAAGTTCCCCAGCGCGGTACCTACACGCAGAGGCGCTAATCCAAGCACCACCCCGGAAATCAAGCTGCCCAACCCCAAAAAGCCCGCCGCCCAGGCATTCACGGGCTGCCCGAAAAGTTCGGCAGTGCTGCCAGACTGCACAATTTTTCCCTCGTGCAGGAGCATCAGGGTATCGGCCAGTCCAAAAGCTTCTTCCCGGTCGTGCGTCACGTAAATCGCGGGCTTGCGGCTGGCGTGCAAGATGCGGCGCAGCTCGCCGATAAGCTGCTTGCGAAGAGCATGGTCCAACGCTCCCAGGGGTTCATCCAGCATCAGCAGGCGCGGGTCCGGCGCCAGCGCTCGCGCGAGCGCCACGCGCTGCTGTTCCCCGCCCGAAAGCTCGGTGACCGCCCTGCCCTCAAAGCCTTCCATCCGCACCATCGCCAGCGCGGAGCGCGTGCGCGACTCCACTTCCGCTGGCGGCAAACCCTGCATGCGCAGCCCAAAAGCCACGTTGGCTTGCACTGACCGGTGTGGAAAGAGCGCGTAATCCTGGAACATCAACCCAAAACCGCGTTTATGAACCGGCACGGAACTGATTTCCCCGCTGTTCCACCACAACGAACCGCCCTCGGCTTCTTCCAGCCCGGCAATGATGCGCAGCAGCGTGCTCTTTCCGCTGCCAGACTCCCCGAGCAGGCAGACGGTCTCGCCTTCCCGCACCGAAAAAGAAATGCCTTCCAGAAGGGGTTTCCCTTCGTACCGCTTGTAGATATCCCTTATTTCAAGCATCAGAACAACTCCTCGCCCGGAAGGCGCGCTTTTTCGATAATCAAGCTGCCTGCGGCGCAAACCAGCAGCAAAATTGTGGACATCGCCAGCGCCTGACCATAATTTAGCGCGCCCGGCTGCGAAATATAGCGGAAAATCGCCACAGGGATGGTCGGGTTTTGACCAGTACTTAAGAAGCTCGACGCGCCAAACTCCCCCAGCGAGACGGTGAACGCGAACACCATGCTTACGAGCAGGGAGCGCAGCATCACCGGCAAATCCACCTCGCGGAAGACGCGCGACCAGCCCGCCCCCAGCGTGCCCGCCGCCTGACGCAGGCTATCTGGAATCCCGCGCAGGGCGGGCAGCAGCGTGCGCACGACCAGGGGCAGCGCCACCAGCGCGTGCGCGAAGGGAATCAACAGTGGGAAGCTGAGCGCGTCCCAAGGCGCGCGGCGGAAGACAATCACAAAGCCGAGCCCAAGCGTCACCGCGCTGGCGCCCAGGGGCAGGATGAAAAGCGGCTCCAGCCAGCGGCTCAAGCTGCCAGAATAATGCAGCGCGTAACTGGTCAGCAAGCCTAAGAGATTCGCAATTAGCATTGCGGCTCCGGCATACAGCAGGGAATTGCGCACTGCAGTCGCCGGCGGGACGTAAAAAATGGACCCGCTGGTATTGCGGAAAAGTTCGCGGTAATAGCGCAGGGTAAAACCCGTCTGCACCTCTCCTCGCGCGCCTCGGTCTGCCTCCAGGCTGACCACGCTGCGGGAGACCAGGCTTAGCAGCGGCAGCAGCGTCAGCGCCACCAACGCAAGCACAACCACCAGCGTGAAAACCTTTTCGGCGGGGGTCTTGGGTCGGCGTAAATTGGCGCGCTCAGCGCTCAGCGCGGCCTTGCCATAACGCGGCAAGCTGACGCGGTTGTGCAGCCAGGCGACCAGGAGCGTGAACACGAGTTGGACCACGGAGAGCAAGCCCGCCAAAGGCAGGTTGAACAGGTACAGCGCCTGGGTGAATATTTCCACTTCCAGCGTGGCAAAGCGCGGCCCGCCGAGCATGAGCACCACCCCGAAGCTGGTGAAGTCGAACAGGAACACCAACAGGCTTGCGCCTCCGATAGCCGGCAGCAGGAGGGGCAGGGTCACCTCCCGGAAGACGTGCCAGCCGTTAGCTCCCAACATTTGCGCCGCCTCGGTCAGTTTGCGGTCCAGCCGGCTCCAGGCACCGCCGACAATGCGAATAATCACGGAGCTGTTGTAAAACACATGCGCCAACAGAATGGCAGGCAGGCTGTCCAGCATGCGCACAGGCGGCTCGGACAATTCGAACAGCGCCATTAAGCCAAGGTTTAACCAGCCGCGCGGACCCAACAGCGTGTTAAAACACACCGCCGCCACGACGGTCGGAAGGATAAACGGCAGCAGCGCGGCAGTCCGCAGGAATTTGCGCCCGGGAAACTCAAAATGGGAGAACAGGTATGCCGCTGGTAAACCCACTGCGAGCGTCAGCAAAGTGGAAAGCAAAGCCTGCCAGAGCGTGAACCCGAAGGTCTCGGCAGCCAGGCCAAGCTCGAGGCCCTGCTCCCCTCCAGTCGGAGGCATCGTAAACGCCAGCCGCAGAATGGCCGCCAACGGCTGGTAGAAGAACACCAGCAAAAACGCCGCCGGCAGCAGCCAGAGCAGGAACTTCCACCAAAGTTTGCCGCGCTTCGCGTTCATTCAGCTCAATTCAACATCAGGTCGGTCCAGGCGCGCACCCAGCCATCGCGCTGCGCGGCGATGACCTGGGGTTCCAGGCTGGCAGGCTTGGCAGGCACAGCGCTGGCGCGTGTGAACGCCTCAGGCAAGGAGGCATCGGGCAGAACCGGGAAGACGAACATCTGCAGCGGCATATCTTCCTGGAACGGCTTGCTCAGCAGGAAATCCACAAATTTCTCTGCCAGCGCGCGCTTGGGGGTGCCTTTCAGGATGCCAGCGAACTCAATCTGGCGCCAGCAAGTGCCATCCGCCACAATTGAACCGGTAGGTGATTCCTCGATGGGCGTTTCGGCGTAAATCAGTTCCGCTGCCGGGCTGGACGCGTATGAGACGACCATCGGTTGGCTGCCCCGCCCGGACGAGCCGGAAAAATTGGTGTAATAGGCGGTCTCCCAGTCGGACACGACCACAACGCCGTTGTCCTTTAGCGCCTGCCACCAACCTTGCCAGCCGCTCTCGCCAAATTCCGCCACGCTAGCCAGGAAGAAGGACATCCCGGGCGAGGAGGTAGCCGGATTCTCTACCACCAGCAGCCCCTTATAGATGGGTTTGGTCAGGTCCGGTAAAGATTGCGGCAGCGGCAGGCTTTTGCTTTCAAACCAGGCTTTGTCGTAGTTGATGCACACGTCGCCATAATCAATCGGCAGGGCGCGATTTTGCGGGTCCAGCTTGAAGCTTGCTGGGATTTTCGCCAAAGCGGGGGCGTCGTAGGGTTCGAAAAGGCTGTTTTCCAGGGCGCGGGAAAGGAAGGTGTTGTCCAGCCCATAAAAAAGGTCGGCTTCGGGCGTGCCGGAAAGGCTGGTGAGGATCAGCCGGTTCAAAGCCGCCCCGGCATCCCCGCCTTTGACAAAAATCACTTTTACGTTGTTGTCGGCTTCAAATTCGGCAATCACTTCGGCGCTGACCGCGAACGAATCGTGCGTCATCACGGTAAGCTCCTCAACCCCCGTGCCCTGGGCAGGCACCTTAGCTGGCTGCGCGCTGCAGGCTGTCACAAAAACCAGCAGGATAAGCCCTGCCAAGCTTGCCTTAGTTTTCATCATTTTCCTCCAGGCGTTGGTGGATGACCAGCAGCGCGCCTTCCCCATGCGAGACCTGAAATTCACATCCGGCGCACTGGTTGCTGACCCCGCGGGTCTGCCAGGGCAGCAGGTTCTCCCCCTTCAATGGATACGCCAGACCTGTAGTGGTAATATCGCGGACTGCTCCGTTCCAGGGCAGCAGGGAGACGATATCACCCACCTGGCAAGCCGCTCTGAATGAACCGCCCGCCATGAACACTTCTGTCTCGCCGTCGTCAAAGCGCAGCACAGCCTCACCCAAATCAAGCCGGGAAAGCAGAGCCAGGTTGCCCAAAGTATGGTCCAGCCTGCCGCCCAGCCCGAAAGCAATCACAATTTCCCGGTATCCCCGCGCGAGCGCCGCGTCCAACGCCAGTTCCAGGTCGGTCTGGTCTTTTTGGCTGGGGTAGCGCAGGATTTCCACCCCCTCCTGCCGGCAGCTTTCCAGTTCCTCCGCGCTGATGGAGTCAAAATCTCCCACGAGCAGATTCGGCGTCAATCCGAGCGTCTGCACATGGCGCAGTCCACCGTCCACCGCGACAAGAAAATCATCCGGCCGCAGTTCAAGCTTCCGCGGGTCGCGGGCTTCTCCATTGGCGAATAGTACGGCTCTTTCGCACGTAATCATCAAAAAACACCCTTCCGCCTTGGGAGGGTGTCTGAAGCGCGTTCATTCCCTCCGCCGGCATTATCCGGATCAGGTTCTGCGGGTCAGAAGCTAACTGCTTCCCTCTCAGCCTGAAAAACAGGCTCCCCGTGTGCTTATATTAAAATGATACCATCAAAATCGACGCGTGTGCGCATTGTAGCAGCCACCAGCCGGATTTATGGGCAGGCGCAAAGAAAGCAGGCAGGTTTCTTGATATAATCCCCCTGCAGGCTTGCAAAACGAGCCTGGATAATTCCACAATAGAATTGATTTATTGATGAACGAAAACCCCGCCAACACACCCACGAGTTCCCGTCTGTCCGCCCTCGCGCGCAAGCTCTGGTTCCCATTTTTCCTGCTGCTGCTCACTATCCTCACCTACGGGCTGCTCACCTACCGCCAGGGCTTTTACCTGGACGACTGGTACATCATCCTCTTCAAAGAGAAGCTGGGTAATGAGGGCTTTTTACTCTACTTCAGCAAGGATCGCCCCTTCCTCTCGTACCCTTATGTAGCGCTGATGGCAATCTTCGGCGAGTCCGCGGTCAGTTGGGCGATTTTCGCCCTGGTGATGCGCTGGGTGACCACGTGCACCTTCTGGCAGCTGCTGAACAAACTCTTCCCGGAGAAAAAGAAGCTCTGGATCTGGGCGGCTGTGCTCTTCGCGGTCTATCCGGGCTTTCGCTTTCACTGGTTCGCGATTATGTACGCCTTCGCGTACATCTTCCTGACCGCTTATTTTCTGTCGTTCTTCAGCATGGCCAAAGCGCTGGAAAATGCTTCAAAACCGGCGCGCTACGGTTTGTGGACGCTGCTTGGGCTGGTTTTCCTGCTCATCGGGATAGTCCCGCAGGAGTATTTCTTCGGGATGGAGCTTTTCCGCCCCATTCTGATGTGGATTCTGATAAAACGCGCGCACCCCAAAGACGATAAAACTGTCCTGCGAAAGACTTTTCTGCATTGGCTGCCCTACCTGGCGGTTTTCGTGGGCTTCACCACCTACCGCATCCTGCACAGCAGCACCTACGCCTACCAGGTGGGTGTTCTGGACCAGCTTGCTGCCGCCCCGCTGGCGACCCTGCTGGAGCTGGCAAAGAACGCGGTCATTTCCGTTGCAGACGCGCTCGCGTTCTCCTGGTGGAAAGCCTTCAAACTGGTGGCGCAAAACCGCTTCCTGCCTGGCAGCATTCCGCTGGCGGCAGTCATCATCTCCGGCCTCGCGCTGCTGTTTGTCGGGCTCTTTCCCCGCAAAGAAGGCCAAACGCTCCCTTTCCGAAAGCGGCAGGGCTGGCACTTGATGCTGGCTGGGTTATTCCTGTGCTTTGTGTCCCTCATCCCATTCTATGCCGGCGGCTTTGAAGTGTCCTCCAACTTCCCCTGGAACCGCTTCTTGCTGGCGCTCACACCCGGCGTTGCCATTTTCCTGACCGGCGCGTTGGAACAGCTCTTTCGCTCGGACCGCCTGAAGGTGGTGCTGCTGGCGTTGGTGTGCTCCGTGGCCGTCGGCTCGCAGTACCTCAGCTCGCAGGATTTCGTGAAAAACTGGGAGCGTCAGAAGGATTTCTTCTGGCAGCTTAGCTGGCGCGCTCCCGGGCTGGAACCCGGTACCGCGTTGGTTACTTCGGAAATTTCCTTCGGCAAGTATTTCAGCGGTACCGCCCTGAACGGACCGCTCAACCTGATTTATTCCCCCACGGACCCCAGCGAAAACATCAGCAATATCATCCTGCTGCTGGACGGACCACAGAAGCAATACGTGCCCGAATACATTCCGGGTATCCCAATTGACTATAAGCTTCGCGGTCTGAAGTTCAGCGGAAATACGGACAAGCTGCTGGTTTTTTCCATGCCCGACAACAACTGCCTGCGCATTCTTTCCCCCACCGAACTCCCCGATGAGGATGTCTCAGCCCGCAAGCCCAGCCTGTGGCAGGGACTTACGGATATCTCCAACCTGCAAAGCATCCTTACCGACCCCGCCTTGCCCGCCCTGCCCCCGGAGCGCTTTTTTGGACCCGAAAACCGCGCGCAATGGTGTTATTATTTTGAGAAAGCGGACCTGGCGCGCCAGAAGCAGGATTGGGCGGCGGTCATCCAGCTTTACGATGACGCCCTCAAGCTGGATTTTGGACCCAACGCGACGAGCGAATACGTACCGCTCCTGGAAGCTTATCTGCGCTCGGACCAGGTGGATGTAGCCTACCAGCTCCACAACCAGCTCTTCGACTGGTTCCCGGGCGACAGGGCGCATTGGTGCACGCTGTTTTCGAATGTATTGGCTGACCAGGACATGAACGCGGCAGACCAGGCGCTCGTGACGGAGATGCTCGCGCGTGAAGGCTGCCGCTGAAAATTAACAGGAGGACAGACAGGCCGCTATGGAAATTGATGAAATGAAACCCACTTGCTCGGTTGTCATCCCGGTTTATAACAGCGAGCGCAGTTTGCCGCTGCTGGTGGAAAGGCTGCATGCCGTCCTCCCCACCCTTTGCTCGCAATACGAAATCATCCTGGTGAACGACGACAGCCGCGACGGCAGTTGGCACGCCATTCAGGCGCTCTGCGCGGCTGACCCGCGCGTGTTGGGCATAGACCTGATGCGCAACTTCGGGCAGCACAACGCCCTCCTGTGCGGCATTCGTCAGGCGCGTTACGAACTCATCATGACCTTGGATGACGACCTGCAGAATCCCCCCGAGGAAGCGCCCAAACTTTTCGCCCGTATTGCCGAGGGCTTTGATGTGGTCTATGGCGCGCCGGCAGCTGAAAGGCACGGCTTCTGGCGGGATATATCCTCCAGGCTGATAAAAAAGGTTCTGAATAAACTGATGAA
>CAZPWL010000086.1:0-7750 GCA_964590535.1 uncultured Anaerolineaceae bacterium | reverse complement strand
TTCGTCATTGCGAGGGAGCGCCAGCGACCGCAGGAAAAGATTCGTCATTGCGAGGGAGCGCCAGCGACCGCGGCAATCTGCCCTTATTGGCAAACAAAACCAACAAGAAGATCCTTCGCTATGCTCAGGATGACAAAGAACGCCCAAGCGAAATGGCGGATCGCTTCGCAAACTCGCGATGACGGACAACTAAAAGGTCCTTCGCTGGCGACCTGTGCTCAAGAGGGTATCAGGATGATAGAGAGCCTGGCTGCGAAAGCTAACAGCACATGATAAAGTTCAATCGCTGCTTTTCGGGTTCGCCTCTTTGGATGCGCCCTCATTAACAAGCGTCTTCTGTACTGCCGTCAACCCCAATAGCGCGATTAACGCTGGTGAGCCCAATGCCAGAGGGATAAAATAACGCGCAGAGACGAAACTGAGCCCCGCGCCAAACAGCCCGGTGACCAAAATCAACAAAGGCCGCGTTAGCATCAACGCCCAGGCGTTCTTCCAGGCCAGCCGGGTTTTCTTCTCCTCCTGCAGCGTGTAACAGGCAAAGGAGAAATACTGCCAGATGAAGTAAAAAACGGCAAAGAGGGTTATGAAGATGACCAGCGCCGGCGCGAACGCAAAGCTGCTGTTCGCGTAAAACCAGAGGGTGAAACCAAACACCGCCGTAACTGCCAGGTTCAGCAATCCCCACGGAAGGCTGCGACGTATCTCCCGTTTAAAGCCCAACCACATCCCTGCGATGCCGGTGCGCACGCCGTGGGTCAGGTCACGCGCCTGTTCGAGCACCCCAAGGTAAGCCGGCACCGCCAAAACCACCGTAAGGCTGAGAAGCACCATGGAAAGGCTCACCAGCACCTGGTTAGCCCAATCCCCCCACCACAAGGTCAAAGCCCTCAAAATGGCGTCAAAACCAGTTCTCAAATCCTTCATCGCGGCTCCTGGCGCTGATTATAATATACTCAGATACCCTGTCCGGAAACCCCATGAAAAAATGGTCCCGGGCAGCGCCAACAACAACCAGGGAGCCGCGAAAATGTTGAAAATTGAGGATTGTGTGCTGATTATTGTGGACGCGCAGGGCAATCTGGCGCGCGTCGTTGCCGATAGCCAGGCTGCCATCAGCCGCATCCTAATCCTCATACGCGCCGCGTCCATTCTGGACCTGCCGCTGATGCTGACCGCGCAGTCGCCGCACAAAATCGGGCACACTATCGAAGAACTTGCCAGCTTGCTGCCGGAACAGCCTGAGCTGGCGCGCACCAGCTTCAGCATACTGGCAGACAGGGGCTGCCGCGAAGCACTGGAAGCATCCCAAAGACGGCAGGTGCTTTTGTGCGGTTTTGAAACGCACATTTGCATCTACCAGAGCGCCGCGGAGATGCTTGCGGAGGGCTACGAGGTGGTTGTGGTCGCGGACGCTGTTTCTTCCCGGCAGCTGAGCGACAAGCAAACTGCTCTGCATGAAATCTCCAGGCTCGGCGGGCATATCCTCTCAACTGAAATGGCGCTCTTTTCGCTCCTGCGTGACTCGCGCGACCCGCGTTTTAAAGCCATTTCAGCCCTGATTAAGTGAGCGGCAAGCGAGTGCGGACTAAGCTTCCCCCAGGCTCAGCTTGCTCTTTTCAAGATCAGAAGGTTTCGCATGCTTAGCTTCACTATTCACCCGCGTTCCTCGCCATTTTCGTTCCACCCAAAAGCCCCCCTTTGCGCACGAACCTCTTCTGCCTTGTAAAAAGTTCATACACAGTTCTTATGGTTTCTCAGCGACTGAAATGGTATAGTAATACAAGTATTTACCCTGGAGGTTTCTGTGACAACTGAGAATAGGACCAAACGCCCCAATAAAACGGGCCGGACAATCCTGACTGTATTTTTCCTTCTGGCTCTAATCGCGGGAGCTTATTTTTTTGTTCGCTACAGGCAGCAGCAAAACGCGCAGGCTGCCATCAACGACCTGGAATTGGTGGCATTCAAGCGCCAGACGCTTGTTAGCAGTATCAACGGCACCGGCACTGTCCAGCCCGCGCAAGACGCGCTGCTGGTCTGGCAGACCAGCGGGCGCGTGGGTGAAGTCGCGGTAAGCGTCGGCAGCCAGGTGCAGCAGGGCGACCTGCTGGCAGCGCTTGATGAGAACGACCTGCCGCTGGACATTCTGCAGGCGCGCATGGAGAAGCTTAATGCCGAGCAAGCGCTCGAAAACCTGGAGTCCGCGACAGCGCTCAAACGCGAACAACTCAAAGCGGACATCAGCAGCGCGCAAGCGGCCCTGGTATCGCTCAACACTGAGCTATCACAGCTGCAAGAGCGGGAATGCACTTCCTGGCGGCTGAGCAACCTGCAGACTAACTACGACGACGCGCAGACAGCTTACCGGGATAACCCGACGGAATTCAATTTTCAGGCCTTGCAGCTTGCCCAAAGCGCGTTGGACTTTTGCGCGCCTGAGACACTCTCACGACAGATTAACACCCTGACAGCCAAAATTTCCCTGCAGGAGAGCACGATCGCGTCCTGGCAGTCGGACCTTGAAAAAATCATGGATGGCCCCGACCCGCTTGAACGCGAAAAATTGGAACTGCAGCTGGCGATTGCCGAAAAGCGCCTGGGAACGCAGCGGATTAACGCGCCCTTCGCGGGAACAATCACCGCCATCAGCGCGGTGGAAGGCGCGCTCGTCAACGCGGGCACCCAGGCAGTCCAACTGGCCGACATGTCCACACTCCAGCTTATGGTGCCGGTTTCCGAAGTGGACATCCCAAGCGTGGCAGTGGGTCAAAAAGCAAGCATGACCTTCGATGCGTACTTTAACGAGAGCTTTACCGGTGAGGTGCTCGAAATTGCCGGAGCAGCCGAAAACCAGGCTGGGGTAATGAACTACATGGTTACAATCTCCATCGACGACGGACAGGAAATCCTGAAACCCGGCATGACCGCGGGCGTTGTGATTCAGACCGCGGAAAGACCCGACATCCTGGTGCTGCCGGTTCAGGCTGTCACAAGCAAGGATGGAAAGGACATTGTTTACGTGATGCGCGGCAGCCAGCCAGAAGCGGTGGAGGTTCAGGTCGGCGCTTATTCCGAGGATCTGGTTGAAATCCTTTCCGGAGATCTGGAAGAGGGCGATATGGTTGTGGTGAATCCGCCCACCAGCGCGCTGGACAGCTTCCCTGGGATGTTTGGAAATCGGTAGTTCTATGACTGAAGCATTGAAAAGCGAACCCGTGATCCGGGTGAAGGACCTGAAAAAGGTCTATCGCATGGGCGATGTGGAAGTGCACGCCCTGCGCGGTATCGACCTTGAAGTCCGGCCCGGAGAGATTATTGCCATCATGGGACCTTCCGGGTCCGGGAAATCCACGCTGATGAACATGATTGGCTGCCTGGATTCCCCTTCCGACGGCGAATACTACCTGGATGGTCAACTCGTTTCAGACCTGGTGGACGATGAGCTGGCGGCTGTGCGCAATAAGAAGATTGGTTTCGTATTCCAGAACTACAACCTCCTCCCGCGCGCCAATGCCCTGCAAAACGTACAGCTCCCCCTGCGATACAGTGACGACAAGTCCAGCTTGCGGGAACGCTCCGCGTCAGCCCTTGAAAAAGTCGGCCTTGGGGACCGCATGAACCATAAACCCAAAGAACTCTCGGGCGGGCAGCAGCAGCGCGTGGCAATCGCCCGCGCGATCGTGAATGAACCAGCTATCATCCTGGCGGACGAACCGACCGGTAACCTCGATTCCCAATCCGGACAGGAGATTATGGAGCTGCTCCTGAACCTAAACGCGCGCAACGGTACCACCCTGGTCATCGTCACCCACGACCCGGGCGTGGCAGCCCAAGCCCAACGGATCGTCCATCTCAAGGACGGCCTGGTGCACAGGGAGGAAAACACGTTATGAAGCTCCTCCAGGCCCTAAAAGAAGCGGTATCCAGCATCAGCTCCAACCGCACGCGCTCGTTCCTCACCATTCTTGGAATCGTCATCGGCGTCGGGGCGGTCATCTCCCTGATGGCAATCGGGCAGGGAGCCCAGCAAACCATCACCGGTCAGATTGAATCCATCGGCACCAACGTAATTTACGTAATGGAAGGCAACATGACCCAAGAGGTCACCAACGCCCGTGATTTGACCCTGTTGGACGTCAAGGCGCTTGAAAATCGCAACCGCGCGCCTAATATCGAAGCCGTCAGCCCGGTTCTGAACGCGAACGCGGCGGTCAAGTATGGCGGCGAGAGTGAAAACACCAGTATCGTCGGTTCCAACACGGCTTACCAGAAGATCATGAACCTGGATTTAGCTGAAGGTGAATTTTTTTCCGATACGGAAGTCAGCTCCGGCGCGTCAGTAGCCGTGATTGGTCCGGAACTTGCCCAGCGGCTGTTGGGTCGCAGCACCAATGTGGTCGGCATCAACCTGCGCATCAACGGGCAGCCTTTCCGGGTGGTAGGCGTGACAGTTGCCAAGGGCGGCAGCCAGTTCAATAATCCAGACCTGAATGTCTATATGCCGATCACTTCCATGCAAATGCGGGTACGTCGCGGTGATTCCGCGAACCGGGTGCAGTTCATCATTGTACAAGCCGGCAGCAGCGAGAGCATGGACGCGGCAATCGCCGAAACCAACGCGATCATGCGCGCTTCGCACCGCCTTAGCCCACGCCAGGCAAACGATTTCACCATCACAAAACAAGAAGACTTTCTCTCCATCGCCAGCGCAATTACCAACGTGCTTACGATCTTCCTGAGCGGCATCGCGGCAATATCGCTGCTGGTCGGCGGAATTGGCATTATGAACATCATGCTGGTCTCTGTCTCGGAGCGCACCCAGGAAATTGGCCTGCGCAAAGCGCTTGGAGCGCGCAAAGCTGATATCAAGCTGCAATTCCTGACCGAGTCGGCCATGCTCAGCCTGATCGGCGGCGTGCTTGGGATTGGCTTAGGGTGGCTGCTTTCGTCGGCGGTCGGCATCATCGCCGCGCGGGCGGGCACGCCGCTAATTCCCGTCATCGGGCTCGGATCCATTCTACTTGCAACGCTGTTCTCCGCTGCTATCGGGATTTTCTTCGGGTTGTACCCTGCCAGCAGAGCCGCAAACCTGGAGCCGGTGGAAGCGCTGCGCCACGAATAAGAAGTGACAAGCAAGGGACTCGAAGACAAATAACCGCAGGCTTTGCTCGACCCGCCTCTTCTGTCTCTTTGAACCCCTTGCCTTCTTTCTGATGCATAGGGTGCTTCGTTTGTTGAACACGTGGTGGTGGCAGCTTGCCTTTTCCGCCTTGGGAATGAGCCCGCGTCCTCACAAATAGTTGGCTTAAAAGAAAAGACCACCCGCGCAGCGGGTGGTCTTTCTATTATTGTTCTGAGATATTACGGGCGCTCGCCCAGGGTCACCGGCACATCCACCCGGTCCCCGCCGCGGATGACCGTGAAAGTAATCACGTCGCCCGGCGCTTTGTTCACCACCATATAGCTGAGCAGCTCGCTGAAGTCCTTGATTTCGCGGCCGTCCACCGCCACAATCAGGTCCCCGCCGCTGTACAAGCCGCTGATTTGGGTTTGGGTGCTGCCGCCGCGCAGCCCGGCAATATCCGCCGGTCCGCCCGCGGCAATATCCGTGATGTACGCGCCAGTGTTCTGGGGCAGGTTCAGCGCGTCCACAATCGTGAGGTTCAGGCTGTTCAGGCTGGAAAGACCAAGGTAGGGATAGTTATAAGAGCCGTTTGAAATCAGGGAAGGCACTACGCGGCTCACGATATTGGAGGAAACCGCGAAGCCGATGCCGGTGTTGGCTGATTCCCCGCTCAGGGTCTGCCCAGAGGTTTGGATAGCGCGGTTCACGCCGATTACTTCTCCTTTCAGGTTGAGCAGCGGGCCGCCGGAGTTGCCAGGATTGATGGAAGCATCCGTCTGGATCAGGTCGCCGGCGGAGAAGTACACCCCGCTGGCTGTTTGCCGCAGCGAGTCCAAGACCCGGCCTCGCGCGGAAACAATCCCGAGGGTCATCGTGCCGCTCAGCCCATAGGGGTTGCCAATCGCAACCACTACCTGCCCAACCAGGGCGGTATCTGAATCGCCTAAGGGCAGGGGGGTCAATTCTTCTTCCGAAACGTCGACCTTAATCACCGCCAGGTCTGAGTCCAGGTCTGTCCCGATGACGTCTCCGTATACTTTCAGCCCGGATGGAAAGTCGATTTCCACTTTATCCGCGTTCTCAACTACATGGAAATTCGTGACAATATGGCCTTGCTTGTCAATCACAAAGCCAGAGCCCAGCGCCTCATCGTTTACCGAGCTAACCCGGATGGATACCACGCCCGGGTTCACCTGCTGGTACAGGCCTTCCAGGGTTCCCTCCAGGTTGGCGAACTCCGGCTCGATAATGGTCGTGCCGCCAGCGGAAGGAAGCTGCGTTGCTTGTGCTTGCTCAGTCTGCAAGGCGGTCGGAAGCTGCTGAAGCTGCGTCACCGCGTCTTTGGCCGCGTTGGTCAGCATACAGGCAGAGCTGAAGACAAAGACTGCCATAAGTACGAGGATAATTTTGATTTTGTTTTTTGTCATAGGTGTACCTGCGATTCTGGTTCTCATTTATAACCAGTCTCATTGTAGCGATTTCTACCGGGCGGCGTCAAGCAGCATCGTTCTATTTTTATCAAATTCATAGCAAGCCTCTCAAGCCGGGCTAAGAAACAATAAAGCCGGCAGAAAGATTCTGCCGGCTGACAAATCGTGTTGGGGGCTTAACTCAGCCCAAGAATTTTCCCGGTTTCAAAATCGATGTCGATATCATAGTACGCCGGCCGGGTTGGCAAGCCGGGCATCGTGCTCATCGTTCCCAGCAGCGGGTAGAGGAAGCCCGCCCCAATGGACGCGCTGATATCCCGGATAGGGATGCGGAAGCCCTTGGGCACGCCCTTTAGCGCCGGGTCGTGGCTGAGCGAGAGGTGGGTCTTGGCCATGCAGATAGGCAGCTTGTCGTAGCCCAGGCGGGTATATTCCCGCACGCGCGCCTCTGCTTGCTCGCTGTAATCCACGCCGTCCGCGCCGTAAACTTCGCGCGCGATGGTCTCAATCTTGTCCTTGATGGAGTTCTCTACCGGATAGAGGAAATCAAATTTCGAAGGCAGATTAGCGGCTTTCATCACGGCTTTGCCAAGCTCAACCGCGCCTGCTCCGCCCCGGGAATAATGGTCGCAAACCACCGCGTCCACCACGCCCTCTTCCCGCACGGCTATCTGGCGTACCAACTCCAGCTCGGCGTCGGTATCCGTGGGGAAGCGGTTGATGGCCACCACCACCGGGATACCAAATTTGGCGGCGATGCGGCAGTGCGCCAAAAGGTTATCCGCACCGGCGCGCACCAAATCCAGGTTCTCATTGGTGTATTCCGCGGCTAATGGCGCGCCAGCAGTCACTTTGGGGCCGCCGCCGTGCATCTTGAGCGCGCGCACGGTCGCCACCAGCACCACCGCGTTGGGGATATTGCCTGAGTAGCGGCACTTGATATCAAAGAATTTTTCCATACCCATGTCCGCGCCGAAGCCGGACTCGGTCACAACATAATCCGCCAGCTTCAGGGCGACCATATCCGCGATGATGGAGCTGTTGCCGTGCGCGATGTTGGCGAAAGGTCCGGCATGCACCAACACGGGCGTGCCTTCCAACGTTTGCATCAGGTTGGGTTTGATGGTGTCTTTCATTAACACAGTCAGCGCGCCAGCCACGCCCAGGTCGTCTGCGGTGATGGGTTCCTGGCTGC
>CAZPWL010000085.1:0-7760 GCA_964590535.1 uncultured Anaerolineaceae bacterium | reverse complement strand
GGATAACGCCGCGTTCGGTACCGCGCACGATTTCCTCCAGGCTGCCGTCCGTGCCGGGGTCCACATTAATATTGGTCATGCGCTCAATCGGGACACGGTAAAAAGCGGTGGCGCGGTTGGCGCCGCTGCTGCCGTTGAAAATCTGGCGGTGGGCTCTGGCATTAGCCTCTTCCACCATCTGCCTGCCGCTGATAGCCCCCACCAGGATGCCCTTGTCAATCAGCAGGTTGTCTTGGGCTGGCACGCCGTCGTCATCGAAGCCAAAACTGCCCGGGGAGTTCTCCAGCGTGGCATCAGCGCGCACGGTCAACTTTTCGGAGCCGTAACGCAGCTTGCCAAAATCTTCCAGGCGCACAAAAGAACCGCCGGCAAATGCCAGCTCGTATCCGAGGATGCGGTCAAGCTCCAGGGGGTGGCCGATTGTCTCGTGGGTTTGCAGGAACATGATGCCTGGCAGCAGGATTACCGAGCGGACGTCCTTTGGGCAGCTTTCCGCCACCAACAGCTGGTTAAGCTCGCGTACCAGGCGTTCTGCTGAGCCCGAGAAATAGTCTGGGTCCAGCGATTCCCAACCGCGGGTGTTCCCCAGTCGGGCGGATTTGTATTTCCGGGCTTGCATTTCACCGTCCCGGTCAATTCCCATCACCTGAAAGGACGGGAATACGTCAATAATGGTCTTTTCGATTTCGCTGCCTTCCGAGTCCAGGAACACAATCTGGCGTTTGACGAAATCCAGCGCCGCCACGCGCTGCGCGACACCGGGCTGGTTCAGCTTCGCGTCCATTTGCTGTAAAAATTCCAGTTTTTCTGTCAGCGGAACTGTGAAAGGGTCAATCAGGTTTGGGCTGGTAAAGGATGCCCGGACAGCGTCTTTCTCCGCCAGGCGCACCGGGAAATCCACCCGTTCGGCTGCCGTACGGGCGTTATCCAGCGCCTTCGTGAAAATGGCGGTGGTATCTTCCAGGCTGGAAGCGGCGGAAAAGCCCCACGCGCCGCGATACAGCACGCGCACCCCCACCCCGCTCTGCGAAGAGGCGGAAAGGTCCTTGAGGTTGCCATTCCACATCAGCAAGCTGTTGCGTTCTTCGGTCGGGTACCAGCGCGCGTCCACGTAGGTGGCTCCCTGCGCCATCAGGCTGTCAATGTTCTTCTTAAGTTCCTGCTTCACGGTCGTTCTCCTTTGTTGGTGCACGATAGGCGCTTCGCCATGGCGAAACATCTGATGATTATACCGGAGGATGTGCCGGATTGACCTGAAAACAGCGCGGGATGGGCAATGATGCCGCGCGTGCTTCCGAGCCCGGAAAAAGAAAACCGCCAACCTAATGGATTGGCGGTTCGCATATTTTTGCCTGAGTTTAGTACGAAGAGTAGCGGTTTTTGTTATAGACCTTGCGCTGGCTTTTCTGCGGAAACGCTTCGGATTTTGAACTTTCGCCACCCGTTTTGCGCCGCGCGCTGGGGTTCACGTCACTCAAGCGTGAGGGCTTCACGCTGTCCGGTTTTCTATTCGTTTGCTTGACGACCTTCAGCGCCGGGCTGTTAATATTGAAGCTTGTTTCAAATCCTTCAATTTTGCGCAGCTCCAGCTTCTGCCCCATCAGGCGTTCAATTGTCCGCAGCATGCCCAGGTCCTCCTGGGAGACGAGCGAAAGCGCGGTTCCCAGGCGCTCCATGCGCCCTGTGCGACCGGTGCGGTGAGTGTAGGCTTCCGGCGTATCCGGCAGGTCGTAGTTTATGACATGCGAGACCCTGGACACGTCAATTCCGCGCGCGGCGATATCGGTAGCCACTAAAACCTGCACCTTGCCGTCCCGAAAGGCGCGCATGGCTGTATCGCGCTGAGCTTGGGAAAGATTGCCCTGAAGCGAGGTAGCGGATATGTTGGCTTGCTGCAGTTGGAAGGCAAGCTTTTTGGCCCGGTGCTTGGTGCGGATGAAAACCAGCACGCTGCCCTTACCAACATTTTTTAACAGGTTCAGGAGCATTTCCTCTTTGCGGGCGGGTTCAGCCAGGTACACCGCGTGGGTGATGGTATTCAGGGGTTTGCTGATGCCAATTTCGATGGTCACCGGGTCGCGCAGGATTTGGTTGGCCAGCTTGCGGATTTCCTCCGGCATGGTGGCGGAGAAAAGCAGGGTCTGGCGTTGTTGGGGCAGCGCTTCGATGATGCGACGGATAGAGGGCAGAAAGCCCATGTCAAACATCTGGTCTGCCTCATCCAGGACAAGAATCTGGATGCGGCTCAGGTCAAGCGCGCCCTGATTTTTCAAGTCCAGCAGACGCCCCGGGCAGGCGACCACAATATCCACGCCTTCTCTGAGGGCGTCTTTTTGCGGTTTTTGCCCCACCCCGCCGTAGACGGTAATACTGCGCAGTCCGGTCTGGCGGCCAAGCAGTTTGATAAAGACGTGCGTCTGTTCCGCAAGTTCGCGCGTGGGCGCAAGAATGAGAGCCCGCAGTTTTCCGCGCGGACCGCGCATGAGCTGCTGCAAAATGGGCAGCACAAAGGCTGCTGTCTTTCCGGTGCCAGTCTGGGCAAGACCGAGAACGTCCTTGCCCGCCAGAATGACGGGAATCGTTTTTTCCTGAATCGGGGTTGGGTCGGCATAATCTGCCGCGGAAATACCCGCTTTGATTTGCGGGTGAAAAGCAAAATTATCAAAATCCACGAAATATTCCTTTACGCGAAGCAAGCTTCGCAATGGTACGGCGCTGTACGCGTCAGAATTCAAACGCGTCCGCTCCCTCGCCCTGCTGCGCAGTTATCCCATTTACTAATCAGGAGCGGTCAATTTGCATTAGAAAACCAGGCTTTGCCTGGTCTGTTGAAAGCCAATATTTAGTTCAACTAACACTAAATGTGTTTTACGACGGCAGGAGTGTACCACAGGATGACGCCCTCTGCAAGCTTGCCATTGCTGTGCGTTAACCCGAATCAACACACGCCGCCGTATGGAGATAATTCTCCAGGAATCTCATCTTGCTTGTAAACGCATTTGGAATGGTTACAATGAAAAAGGGGCGGATTTTTCATCTCCAAAACTGAAAAGGAGGCTTCTATGTTCGAAGACCCAAAAGGACCAATAACCCATTTTGAATGGGCGCGCTTTACCATCAACGGCATTGTGCACGGGTCGGGCGAAGGCGCGGGCAAGGATATCCTCCTCTCCGAGGAAGGCGTATCAGCTTGGTATGAACGCGAAGGGCACAAGCTCAAATCAGAGATGCTAACGCGCGCCCTCAAGCGTAAACCTGAGGTTCTGTTAATTGGCACTGGGGTGAATGGCGCGTTGGAGATTGGAAATAAAGCGCGTAAGGCGGCGCAAGCTGCTGGCGTCCAATTGGTGGCTATGCGCACTCCGCTGGCCTGCCAAGAGTACAACCGCCTTTTTCATCTCGGGAAGAAGGTGGTCCTTTTGGCGCACGGAACCTGTTAACACGGATGTTTGGGCAGGAATCTTCGCTAATCACGCCTGCCCTTTATCGAAACGGGTAAAATGTTTATACTTTTGAAAGCTTCCATGTCCGCGCGCGAAGGGAACAAAGCGCTGCGGTTTTCGTCTTGTACATAACTTCACGCGAAAGTCAGGTTGCTATGTCTGAAACCGCAATTGAAAAGAAGAAAGCCCCCATCCCTGAGATGCACTGGCGCTGGCTGCCGGGCATGCTCATAAAACCGCGCAAAACCATACAGGCTGTCCTGGCAGAGGATAAAGCAGTCTGGCTGACACCCCTGCTGGTACTATCCGTCCTGGTTATCCTGGCTGTGTTATTCGCCGCCCCAATTCAGCGGCAAATTATTGAGTCGGGTTCAAATATCCCGGAGAATTTCCAATATTGGACCAGCGATGAGCAGAACGCGTTTCTGCAGGCTCAGGCTTCTCAGACCTCTCCAATATTTCTGTATGTCTTTCCGGTTTTGCGCCGCGTGAGCGGCTACTGGCTGCTCTGGCTGCTGACAAGCAGTCTGCTGCACCTGGCAATCACACTCCGGGGCAGCCGTTCCAGCCGCATGAAGTCCAGCAACCTGGTGGCATGGTCCATGACGCCTTTCATTTTGCGCGGGCTGGTGGAAATATGTGTAATCCTGTTCGCGAGGCGGCTGGTTGAAAATCCAGGGCTTTCCGCGCTGCTCCCCTCCGACGCGGCCGGTTTCAAGGCTTTCTTGCGCAGCGTACTCGCGGTGGTAGACCTATATCACCTCTGGCATGTTATCCTCCTGCTGGTTGGCGTTCGTCCGCTCTCGGGATTGTCCAAAGGCAAAGCGCTCACTTCGGCGCTGGCAGCTGTTTTCGTCATGCTGCTGCTGCTGGGGATACCCGGATTCATCGGGACTCTACTGAGCGGCATTTCCACAACTGGCAATTTCTATTTCTTCTAATAGCAGCCCATATGACCGAGAGTTTCATCAGTACCGCTGATTTAAAAAAACATTACCGCATGGGCGAAACGGACGTACGCGCCCTGGATGGCGTTACCTTGCAAATTCAACAGGGCGCCTTCGCGGTGATTATGGGTCCGTCCGGCTCGGGCAAGAGCACGCTGCTGAACTTGATTGGCGGCTTGGATTGGCCTACTTCCGGCTCGATATGCGTGGACGGTGAAGAAATCGCCGCGTTGGATGAAAACGCCCTGGCAGCCTACCGCCGCGAAAAACTTGGGTTTGTCTTCCAGTCCTTCAATCTGGTTTCCAGTATGACCGCGGAGGAGAACGTCGGTTTTCCGCTGCGATTTTCTGGCATAAAAGCCGCCCTGCGCAAAGAACGCGCCCGGGGAAAGTTGGAGGAAGTCGGGTTAGCGGACCGCTTCAATCACAAACCCACCGAGCTTTCGGGCGGGCAGCAGCAGCGCGTGGCCATCGCGCGCGCGCTGATCAACAACCCTCTGCTCATCCTTGCGGATGAGCCTACCGGAAACCTGGATACCAGCAGCGGCGTTGCTGTTATGCATACCCTCGTGGACTTGCAGAAATCTGGCAAGACCATTCTGGTGGCAACCCACGACCCGCGCATGCTCAGCGTTGCCACAGACAAGATTTATTTGCTGGATGGCAAGCAGGTGAGTGAAGCGCAGTATCACGAAACAATCGAAAAAATGACCTGGGAAGGTGGTGAATAACCATGAAAAAAGCATTCTACAGACTATGCGCAGCCGTACTACTGCTGGCGTTCCTGCTGGCAAGCGCGCCCGCGCAGCCGACAGCCGCGCAAACTACGCAACCCTTGCTGTACATTTATTCTTACTCCCCGGGGCCTAACAGCGCGGTTTCCCCGTGGTCGCCTTTCGACTTTACATTCGTGCTCGCAAATAAGAGTGAAGCCGTCGCCAGGAATCTGGTGATGACCTTCAGCAGTGAGGATTTTATTCCGCTGAACGGCGGCGTGTATACCCTGAACAGCATTGGTCCTGAGGACCGCCCCGGGACGACTTTCCGCTTTCGCGTGAGCGACTATAGTTCCTGGAAATACTCCGGCGTGATTAACGCCTCGGCCAGTTACACCGACGACGCCGGCACAAGCTACACCACCTCATTTGTGTTCTATGTCGCCATCGCCCAATCAGCCGTGGCAAGCCCAACCCAGACCCCCACCCCAGGCCCGGCCACGAAACCACAGCTGGTCATTTCCGGCTACAGCACGGATGTGGATCCCCTGCAGCCTGGGTCTGCCTTTAAGCTAAAGCTGAAGATATCCAATGCCGGTGTGGCCGAGGCCAGCAATGTTTCGCTGGTTTATGGCGGCGGCGTCTCGCTCGCGCCCAACGAGCAGGGCACGCCCCAGCCGGGCATTTCCGGCTCCACTGGCGACCTGACCAATTTCGCGCCTGTCGGAAGCTCCAACGTGGTTCTGCTGGGCAATCTGCCGGTCGGCGCCGTGGTGGAAACAGAGCAGCAATTCGTGGTCAATGTAAGCACCGTTCCCGGCGCCTACCCGCTGAAAGTTTCGCTGGTCTACACCGGACCGGGAGGAACCCGCGCGGTTGATGATCAGCTGATCACGCTGCTTGTCTACGCCCTCCCCCAACTGGAGATCAGCTTTTATCGCGATCCGGGCATGTTTTTTAACGGCACGATGACCGCGCTGCCCATCCAGATTACTAACCTTTCCCGCAAGACCACTGTGCTCGGCAATATGACTGTCAGCTCCGAAAACGCTGACCTGCAGAACAACACCGGGCTCGTGGGCACATTGGACCCCGGCGGTTACTTCACCTGGGATGTGATGTACACGCCTTTTGGTGAAGGTCCGACAAAAATTAAAGTGGCTATCAACTACACGGATGACTTTAACCAGCTGCGTGTGTATGAATCCGCGCTCGATATCGAGGTACAGCCCCCCATGGAGATCCCGCAAGAACCAATCCCCGGTGAAGGCGAGATGCCGGCAGAGCCTGAGCAGCCAGTCAGCTTCTGGGCAAAGATTTGGAACGCAATTAAGGGCTTTTTGGGCATCGGCACTGGCAGCAGCGCGGAACAACAGGGCGAAATTCCTGTAGAAGAAGACCCCGGCAACATGCCTTTCCCGCCAAAGTACTAAAAAGGATTTCGCATGCGATTTAGTGATCTCGTCGAACTGATTGTTGCCAACCTGTCACGCCGAAAGGGGCGGGTATTGCTTACCGCTATCGGGGTGGTGATTGGCACCGCAGCGGTGGTGACGCTCGTCTCGCTTGGTGCGGGCTTGCAAAAGAACGCCACCGAGTCCTTGTGGGGCATCAGCGACCTATCGAATATTTCTGTCTACCCTGGGTACCCCTCGGAGATGGAGATGAAAGGCGGAGGTGGCGGTGGGGGCTCAATGGTCATCCAACAGCAGGATCTCATCCTGATCACTCCTTCTGTTATTGAGCAAATCAAGGCTATCCCGGGCGTTAAACGCGTCATCATTCAGGACTACATCAGCGTCGGTTCAGAAATCACTTTTGACAAGCTGACCTCCTGGGGTAATTTCCAGGGCGTGGACGTGGCGGATCTGGCGGATATGAATCTGGAAGCCTCTCAGGGGATCACGGAACTGGGAAGGGGTAAGCTGGTTATCGGCGCTTATATCAACCGGAACTTTTACGACCCCAATCCCAGACCCAACGCGGAGCCGTTTGAACCCCCGGACCTGATGGGCAAGGTGCTGAAAGTAACCCTGATTAAATGGAATCAGGATGGGACGGAAACCCGCCGGTCCTATAACATGGAAGTGGTCGGCGTGTTGAAGGAAAGCAAAGGCGAGTCAGACTACAACATGTATATGACCCTGGATGAGCTTAGCCGCTGGAATGAATGGGGCATGGGCAGAAAAATCAATCGCGAGAAGGAAGGCTACAACCAGGTGTTGGTCAAGGCGGAAAGCCCAAAAGAAGTGGTCGCCATAAGCGAACAAATCATCAACATGGGCTTGCAAGCCTACACGCCCCAGTCCATGGTGCAGGGGATTAACTCGTTTTTCACCATCATGCAGATTATCTTTGGCGGCGTCGGCGCGATTGCCCTGCTTGTAGCTGCCATCGGGATCGCGAATACAATGACGATGTCCATTCTGGAACGCACGCGTGAAATTGGCATCATGAAGGCTATCGGCGCGACCAATAACAATATCCTGACAATCTTCCTGGGCGAAGCGGCAGGTATTGGCTTTGTCGGCGGGGTCGGTGGGGCGGCGCTGGGCTGGATCATCAGCGCGGTGATCAATGTGTTTGCCAGCTCTTACCTTGCCAACCAGGCCGCAAGCAACGGGTACATGAGCTCCGCGCCCATCGCGACCTCT
>CAZPWL010000084.1:0-7850 GCA_964590535.1 uncultured Anaerolineaceae bacterium | reverse complement strand
GTAAATATGATCAGATCTAACCTGACAAACAAATCGAAAGGCAAATTGCCTGTCTTCGCTCGCGATGACGAACGTTTTGTCATCCTGAACGCAGTGAAGGATCTTTCTTGGAGGAAAAGCAATAGGATTCTTCGCCTGCGGCTCAGAATGACAATCTGCTGCAAAGCGTAAAAACGATCAGCACTAAACTGACAAACAAATCTAAAGGCAGATCGCCGCGCTTCGCTCGCGATGACGGACGTTTTGTCATCCTGAACGCAGTGAAGGATCCTTCTTGGAGGAAAAGCAATGGGATTCTTCGCCTACGGCTCAGAATGACAATCTGCTGCAAAGCGTAAATATGATCAGATCTAACCTGACAAACAAATCGAAAGGCAAATTGCCTGTCTACGCTCGCGATGACGGGCGGGACCTGAAGGCAGACGAGCGCCTAAAATGTCTATTGCTTGTAAATCTCGCTGCCGGGCGCAGGGGATTTGACCACGATCAGTTCCAAAATTTCCTCACCGCGATTTTGGGCAATCATCTTGGTCTTGAACGGAACATTCACCACGCTGCCGCTGTGGTAAACCCTGAATTCCCCTTCGGAAAGGCTGAGGTGCAGCGTGCCGCTCACGACGGTCATGTAGATATTGGCGTTGGTGTAGTGGGTCGGCAGCGCCTCATCTTTGAGCAAGACCATGTGCATGTAATTAATGTATTCGTCGGTGAGGACGGGTTCGATGACATGCTCAGTGCGGGTGCTCATTGTGTAGACTTTTTCAATCATAGGTCGCTCCAGATTTCATGATGTGATGAGCATTCTACAACAATCCACGCTATCGTGGAAATTCCTGAACGTTTTCGCACAATCTACCCGCGAAAACAAATACTGGAGCGACGCGACGCAGGAAAACGTGCTGCCCGACCAGACGCGCGTTTCATGGATGCATGACGCTTGCAACTGTATTGCGCGAAGAACATGCCGACCGTGCAATGTTATAATGCCAAAACCGGACCAGAAAGATGCGTGAAAAATGACCTTTGAAATCAACAGCGCCGGTTTGTACCTGGCAATTACACTCCTATGGCTTACCCTGCGGATTATCCGGGGACTGGCAACCAGACAGTTTGACCTGAAGCGCGAGCTTGTGGTCATGCTCCTGTTTGCCTTCCTGTGCCTGCTTTCCTACCGGTTGTTTGAACCTTTCCGCTTCAACCTGGAGCGAAACCTAAAAGCCAACTTTGTGCCGATTGTCAACAGCTTGCTCATGATCCAACGGGCGGAGGCTACCCGTTACCAGCCGCTAATCCGCATTGTGCAGTTTTTGCTGCTGGGTAACCTGTTGGTGTTCATGCCTATCGGAATGCTGGCAGCAGTACTCTTCAGGGATTTGCGCTCCGGCTGGAAGATGCTGCTGCTTGGCGCCGGGTTTTCGCTGATCGTAGAGACCTTGCAGGTGCTGCTGGCGGTGCGGGTGTTTGACGTGGACGACATCCTGCTGAACGCTCTGGGCACCTGGCTCGGATACGGCGTTTTCAGGCTGGCTAACTTGCTGCCCCCGCTCAGAAAATGGTTCGATGGCATTGCGGCGGCGCAAAGGAAAGGCGCGCTGGGGTTCTTTGTGTTTGCCTGCCTTAGCCTGGGCGCGGTCTTTTTAGGGTTTGTCTATTCTGGATGGCACGCTGCTGAAAACGCGGGAGAATACGTGCTGGGGGAGCCGGAAAGCCGCACCTTGCTGCAGTGGTTCCGGTGGCTGTTTTCGCGCGGGTACGATTAACCCGGGAGCGCGACCCGGCGCAGCCATTTTTTATGGATAGCAAGGGCTGGGATGTTATGCACCCGGGGGTAAGCCAAACACAATGTTCCGCGCGCGGGCTGCTTGCCCCTGCGGTTCAAACGTTCATAACTCAGACGAAGGTTTTACGAATAGCGCCAGCGCCTATTATTCCTTGCCGAGGCGTTTTTGGATTTTATCCGCGGCGACCTTGCCGGTGATTAGCGATACCGGCAGCCCGGCCGGACTGTATGCCCACTGCCCAGCCTGGTAGACATCCGGCAGGATGGTGCCGGCCGCGTTCGCGATGCGCGTCAGTCGGCTTTCCGCTGGAACAGGCTGATTGCGGAAAGACCAGCCGGTAATCGCGCCGTCCGTCGAGCCATTGAGTCTCTGGATGGTCAGGGGGGTGGAGCTGAAAGACAGCGTGAGCGCGGCGGCCAGGCCGGGATAGAGCGTCTTATCCAGGGTTTCCACAATCACGCGCGCTACCAGCTTCCTGAATTCATCGTACCAGCCCTGTTCGGCAATCCTTTTGGTAAGGGTGTAGTCGCACAGGATGCTGATGATTAATCCGGTTTTCCCGGGCGGCGCCAGGTCGGGGTCGCGCAGGGCGGGAATGGCAATCTCGTAGGTAGTCAGCGGAAGATACTTCTCAAGCCACTCCCGGATTTCATCCTGGCTGCCTTCCAGCGGGATGGGGCCGGCCTGGGACTGACCCGCGCGGCTGGGGGTGAAGAAGACGTGACCGCTGGCGATGCTTCTAAAGTAGCCAGGGTCAAGGTCCGTGGTGAGGAAGAGCGAGAAGATGGAGTCGTTTCCGGTCTTATCCGCGAGGTAGGCTTTGCGTTCGTTCAGGGCGGCGGCTAACGCGGGGTGCTTTTGCCCGTCCAGCGCCACGCTGTTGTAAAGGTGCTTCTGGTCGGCCGTCCAGAGCAATTGGCGGTAGGCAATCTGTTCGCCCCCGGCGGTGGTGACGGTTTTACCAATCGGGTCAATACTCGCGATTTCTGTGCCCGTCCGGATTGTTCCACCGTGGTTTTTGATGAATTCCACCAACTTCTCGATAAAAACGCCGGTCCCGCCTTTGGGGTAATAGTATTCCTGGAATATCTTGAAATAGCTCAGCGCGAAGTAAGCCGGCGTATCCGTAAAGAAATGCTGGGTGATGATATCCAGAAGCGCTTGATTAGCGGTGAACTGGCGCAGGTAAGGAACCACTGGTTTGTCTTTTGACTGGACTTTTCCGACGTTCAAAGCGTACTTGAGCATCCAGGGTAGAACGCGCGTGGCAAAGTACTTGCCGTCCTTTTTGGGGTCCAAAAACAGCGGGTTGTCAATGCCGTACTGAATATCCATAGCCTGCGTAATCTGCCGCAAGTCCCTGGCGATAATATCGATTTCCGCCGCGGACTCGGGGTAGAGCTTCTTCAGCATTTCGGCGTAGCTCTCGATGCTCGTTTTCGATTCCATGTCAAGCATCTGGTCTTCAATCCCCAATGTTATGTGGTTCTTTACGAATTCAATTTGCAGGCCAAGTTGGCGCAGCATCGTGAATAATACGCCAGCATCTTCCAGGGCGCGGGCTCCGCCGTCAAAAGTGAATCCGTCCCGCGTAAAGGAGTTGACCAGCCCACCGCAAACAGGTTCTTTTTCACAAAGCAAAACGCTGCGGCCGTATTTTGCCAGGTACGCCGCCGCAGTGAGGCCGGATGCGCCGGCGCCAACCACAACGATGTCAAATGTCATAAGCAACTCCCAAATAAGTGCGCGCGATTTGTTCGCTGTAGTCCCAGATTTCCCTCTGCAAACGCTCGCTGACTACATAGCTTGCCGGCTTCTCTTCGATGGTTTGGTTGTAATACTTACCGGTCGCGCCTGCCAGTTCGGGGGCCGCGGCAAGATAGTGCACAGCCTCGCCTGAGACAGCAGGGTCTTTTAGAAACAAACCGAGAATGTAGCGGTTATAAAAACGATAAAAAAAGTTGTTGTTCATTCCAATGTTCGTGCGGACAGCGCCGGGATGCATGATGAATACGCTCACCCCGCTGCTCTGCAGACGCCGGGAGAGCTCCAGCCCGGTTAGCAGCTGGGCAATCTTGGCGGCTCCGTAAGCTTGCAGGGGGATGTAGAGCCGTCTGGACCAATCCAGGTCGTCCATCTTCAGTCCGCCAAAGCGGTGGCCTTCGGAGTTGATGTCGATAATGCGGGCGGGGGCAGCAGCTTTTAGGTTGGGGATGAGCGCCGTGGTGAGCACGAACGCTGCCAAATGGATAATGCCGAAAATTTCCTCGTGCCCATCGGGGGTCAGGCGGCGGCGTTTATTGAACACACCAGCATTATTCACCAGCACGTCAATTTTGGGATATTTTTTTGCGACTTCAGCGGCTGCGCGGGCTAGCTCCGCGAGATTGCGCATGTCGGCGATAAAAACGTCCGCCTCTGCTCCAAATTCGCGGCTCAGTTCATCCTGCACTTTGCGGGCTTTTTCCGGGTTGCGGCAAAGCATGACGACGCGCGCGCCAGCTTTTGCCAGCCTGCGGGCGCTGTGGTAGCCGACGCCCGAGGTGGCGCCAGTAACGACGCAGGTCTTTCCGTCCAGGCGGGCGTCGGTCCGGTTTTGCTTTTTCAGGCTGTTTTGTATGTATTGCAGTTCATCGGGCAGTAATTTCATGATTGATTTATCCAAAATGTTTGCGCATAAAGCGCGGATAAGCGCGTTTCATCGCGGGGACGTTCGCGAAGATGTCTCCCCACAGGTCGTAATAATCGCGCTGCTGAGCGATGAGGCCAGCTGCGTTCAAGCTGAGCTTGGTGCATCCGTAAATCGGGGTGCTGGGGGTCTTGCGGAAGACCATGGTCATCGTCCATTGCATGAAGATGAGGTTCTCGCCGCTGGCAATGGAAGTGATGTCCATCTTGAGTTCCTGGCAGCGCTTGGTGAGCCGATTGCACATCGCAACGAAATCGGTTTTGCCGACCACGCGTTGGATGGGGTCCTGGAATATCATGTCTTCCGCGTAGTAGGGGAAAATGTGCGACCAATCGGGTTTGCCGCTGGTGTTGTAGGTGCGCGACCAGAGCGTGAGCACAAGCTCTTCGTTGAGCGGAGGGAGCGGGGTCGGGGTGTTTGGGTCTTCTGACAGCATCACGGCTCGATTCTAAAGCAAAATCAGTTTAATTGCATGGTTAAACTATACAAGGGTGATAATTATAGCAGGGTCGCGCGGAGATTTCAGGTTGAACGCGCCCAATTGTCATCCTGAACGCGGTGAAGGATTTGATGTTCCTCCGCAAGATTCTTCGCTATGCTCAGAATGACAATCTGCTGCAAAGCGTAAATACGATCAGCACTAAACTGAGAAACAAATCGAAAGGCAGATCGCCGCGCTGCGCTCGCGATGACGAACATTTGTCATCCTGAACGCAGTGAAGGATCTTTCTTTTCAACGATAAGATCCCTGTTCTAGCATGGTCTCCAGACCATGCAATGAAAGTTACCTTTGGGTTTCAAAAAAGCTATCAGCAGACCTAATGGGGTCCACTACAATTTGATTTATTGCAAACTTCGGTCACACTACTCGCACTGTCCGGAAATCGGCGAGAGCATAGAACAACGTCGGCTGCATGCGCTGGTCAGGTGACAGCGGGATTTTCGATTCTGACCCACCGTACATCGTCAATGCTGCTCACAACCTGATAGGCGTGGACGCAAACACGGACAAACTCGCAATCTGGCGAGCTGAGAAATTCCTCAAGGTTCGGGTGCCGCGCTAGATGCGTCATGATGTGAACCTGTCGATCCTCTGCCGGCGTTAAGATCGCTTCACCAAGTGCTGTGAGGACCAGCCTCTGATCTGAATGCCTGGTGGCGTCGCCCTCCCTGTCCTCGATGAGAATCGCCACCCGTTGATCCTCCAGGATGCTCTTGTACTTGAGTGTGGAACGATATGTCGCGAACGCGATGAACTGTAGGCCCTCCAACGGCGTGAAGGCGATGAGGCTGGTGTGAGGCTGACCGTTGCGTTGGGTAGCCAGCACAGCAAGCCGGTTCCGCTCAAGCACGCGCCGGATGGTGTCCTGTATCTCGCTAGATTCCTGTATCATGCTATTGTTCATGCAGCCGATTCCTTGTCATCCTGCGAATGATCTGCTCTGTTTATCGTCAATATTATTCTAACCACTGGTACGGACGAAGCATCCCAAGAGCATAAAATGGCTCGCCAAAACCGCTAATCAAAGATGCTTAACCCCTACAGCCGCAGCGCCCGCAACCTTTCCAGCCCGGCAAAGTCGGTCATATCCATCTGCAGCGGGGTGATGGACACATAGCCTTCCTGCAGCGCGCCAAAGTCCGTGCCGTCCTCCTTCACGCCGGAGGGAGGGTCGCCGGCAATCCAGTAGTAGGGTCTGCCGCGCGGGTCCAGGCGCTTCTCGAGCACGTCCCGGTAAATGCGCACGCCCTGGCGGGTAAGCATCACGCCGGCATAATCCCCATCAGGGCGGTAGGGGATGTTGATGTTAAAAATCGGCGCGAGCTGTTTGCCGTTCGCCTCGGGCAGCAGCTGCCAGACCAGGCGCGCGGCTGTCTCCGCCGCGGAGCGAAAGTCCAGCGGTCCTTCGTGATATTCCGGCGCGTCCAGCGAGACGGCAAAGCCCGGCTTCCCCCAAATCGATGCTTCCATCGCCGCGGTGACCGTGCCGGAGTAGGTGACATCCAGCCCGATGTTCGCGTTCGGGTTAATCCCGGAGACAACCAGGTCAAAATCGCTTTCCAGCGCGCCCATCATCGCCAGCGCCACGCAGTCCGAAGGCGCGCCGTCGGACTTCCAAGCCGGGGAGCCATCCGCGAGCGCAGCCGCGGAGAGCCTGAGGGGGCGGTGCATGGTCTTAACATGCCCGGAAGCGGACCAGTTGTGGTCCGGGGCGAGCACGGTAATCTCCGCGTCCAGTTTGCGCAGCGCCTGGGCCAGAGCCAGGAGACCGGGGGCAGTAACACCGTCGTCGTTGGTAACCAGAATTTTCATGGTCTTCTCCATGGGATTAATGGCGTTTGCGCCGTTTTTGTTGGGGGGCGCTGGCCTGGGGGGCTGTTTGGCTGCCGCCTGAGAGCGCTGTTGGGCTGACACCCGCGCCGCTCAGCGTGCCGCTGAAATCCGCTGGCAAATTCGGGCGGTAGCGGAACATGCGGCTGATGACCGTCTGACGCACCTCGGAGAAAAGCTCCGTGTACATTGTGCTGGCTTTGGATTTGTACTGCACCAAAGGGTCGCGCTGAGCGTAGGATTCCATCGTGATGGACACGCGCAGGGCTTCCATTTTGGTCAGGTATTCCACCCATGTCTCGGTGATAGTGCCGAGCAGCAGTTGGCGGTAGATGCGGTTTTGGGCTGCGTGACCAAGTTCCTGAACTACTTTCGGCTTTTCCATCTCGGGGATTTCGTCCAGAGGAAGTCCTTGCAGCGCGAGCAAGCGCTGCGAGCCCAGCTGCCCACTTAGCAAATCGCGCGTGTTTTGCGGCAGCGAGGCCAGCGTAAAGTTGTTCGCGAGCAAATGTTCCCATTCGGCGTTTCCGAAGACTGTCACAAAGACGGTCTCAGCTTCTTCCAGGTGTGCCAACACCCGTTCGCTCAGGTCCTTGAGCGGGATTGCCTCCAACTGGTTGGCAAGCGAAAAGATGTAGGTCATGCGCAAGGTGCCCGTGAGCTGCCGGCGGTGTGATTTGGCGTCAAAGGTAACGCGCGTCCCCTGCGTAGTCAGCTGCAGCAGGCGCATGCGCTCAATTTCGTCATCCAACGCGAGCGCCAGGTGTTCGGCATTCGCCGACAGGTCCCGCGCGATTTCGCCATCTGGTCCGAGCAAGCGCTTGGCGCGGCGTTCGGTCATCAGGTTCACCTGGTCCAGGAATTGCTTGCGCACATCCAACCAGGGCTGGGTGGCAAGCTCTGTGGCTTTCAGCGACCAGGTCTCGCCGAAGCGGCGCTCCAGCGTGAGCAGCAGACGGCGGGTGAGTGTGAGCATCAGCCCGGTTTTCAGCGCGTTTTGCAGCGGCGCTTTCATGCTTTGCGGGTCTTCCAGCAGGGCTTTTTGCTG
>CAZPWL010000083.1:0-7936 GCA_964590535.1 uncultured Anaerolineaceae bacterium | reverse complement strand
GCCCCAGTGATGGGGTTCGTTCAGCTCCACTGGCACTTTCCGCTCTCCGTACCAGCGAATCAGCTCCTGGTGCAGGCGCAGGGAGTCCTCCAAACTGACCGGACCGCGCCCGTCGAGTTGGTTGAACCAGAAGAGCGGGATGGCGCACCAGGCGTTGTGGATGGTCTCCATGTAGAGCTCGGCCAGGCGGATAAAGTCATCCGTGCCGGAATAGGTGCGCAGGAGCGGGTAGTTGCCGCGGCGGGAGGCCTGGTACAGCGCGCGAAAGTCCTCCGTGCTGCGCACGGGCACGCCGCCAGCGCCTTTGGCGCGCGGATTCTGGCGCTCTGGGTGAAAAAAGTTTTCCTGCGCGTCCTGGTCGGTGCCAAGCGAAATAACGTCCAACACGCGCGCCTCCGCGATTTGGGCAATGCCGTCCAGGGTGGCTTGCATGGTGGGCAGGCCAAAGTGGTGGCGCAGCAGGGGGTAAGGGGCTTTCCAGGATATGCGTTCCAGGGTGGTCTGGGGGTAATACGCAGGGTCATCGCGGTCAGCGGTCTCTCCGCGCAGGAAGGCAAGCACTTCTTCGGGGGGCTCGCTGCCGTCAAAGGCGCGCTCAAAGAAGCCTAGTTTACGGGCGCGCTCCACAACCGGCGGCGTTCCGCCAAACACAAAACGCACGCCTTGCTGACGCATTTCGTCTGCGGCTTCCGCGAATTCACCCAGCAGGCGTTCGCCTGTCTCGGGCGTCAGGCGGTACGAAGCCCCGATAAGGTCAGCGTGCTCCTCCCGCGCGGCGCGCAAAAACTCCTCAACCGGCACGGCAGGTCCGAGGAAGACGGTACGCCAGCCGGCGCGTTCGGCCAGGTTCAGAAAATTCATCACGCCGGCAACATGGACGCATTCCCCCAGCGCGCCCGCAACAACGGTTTTCATGAAGCAACCTCCTGTTTATTTATGAATACTATCGGTCACTCACCAACTGGTGAACAAGAAAAAGATGAAGACAACCCGTGCCGGGTAAGCTTAATTGATGAATAATTTTACCCTATTCCGCGGACATCCCATTTTCCCTTTTGAAGTTGTTACATCTTTTCACCAAGCGCCAAAAATTCAGACGGCTGCGGTAGAATGTAAATAATTGCCGATGGAACACGAAAGCGCAGCGCAAGCATACGAACTGTATCACGACGAATCCGCCCGCAACGGGTACTGGCACGGGATGATGTTGGTGCCGGTATGCCAAAAAGAAGCGCTCGTAAGTTACCTGGAAGCCGCGCGCGCGGAAGTCGGATACCCTCACAAAATCAGTTTCAAAAAGATTAACCGCCCAGGCGCAAAGCGCGACCTGGCGGAAGCCTGGTTGAGCATCGCCCTCGGCTTTATGCGCTCGGAGAGCAAGCACATCCGCTACTTTTACTACACGGGCGCGCGGGGGGAAAAGGAAAAAGCTTTCCAGGTGCTGGACAACGGGGCAGGCGGCGCGAAGTTTATCATTTTCCGCGAACGCGACAACCATGAGAACATGCTGCATTACCCTGATGAGACCAGCAAGGTGGAAACCTCTTTCCGCTTTGCCTTTAAAGGCGGGCTGCATTACCTGTTCAGCGCGGACAATCCGGTTTGCGTGACCGGGATTCATTTTGACGGATACCTGCACCAAGGTCGGCACATTGACCGCCAACGCGTGGTTGACCGGCTTTCGGGGCTGCGCGGTTATTGCGGCGTCAGCAGCCAGCCTGATTTGATTGATGACCGCGCCAGCGACCCTACCGCGCAGGACGCGCAGCCCTACGCGGACTGCCAACTGCTGCAGCTGACGGACCTTCTGATTGGGTCTTTTCGGGCGGCGTTTGGGTATTACAGCAATCCGTCCCAATGGCTGCTGGCACGCTACGCCAGGACGCTGATTGATAAGTACCGCCAGGGTCCGCTGCGCATGCGCAAGAGCCGCTGGAACCGCGCCTTTTGCATGAGCCAATGCCACCTGGAAGAAGGCGCCTGGCGCTTTGAAACCATCAACCTGATGGAAGAGGAAGGGGTCAGCCAACTCCCGCTGCCGGAATAGCGGGAGCCCCGCCTGTACGCCCAGGGCTTGCCGGCGCTTCATCTGGTAAGATTAGCTAAACTTTTAGTTCCGGAGCAATGGAAACGCGATGCTCAATGTCATAACTGTTGCCGAAGCCCAGCGCCTGATCGCGCGCAGCTTTGGGATGTTGAAAATGCCTATGGAAACTGTTCAGCTGGCCCAAGCCGGCGGCAGAGCCCTGGCGGAAGACCTGCTTGCTGGGGAATTCGTGCCGGATTTCGACCGTTCCACCGTGGACGGCTACGCGGTACGCAGCAAGGACGTTTTTGGCTGCTCCGAGTCTATCCCAGCCCTGATGACCAAGATTGGCGCAGCGCAGATGGGTGCGCATACCGCCCTGAGCCTTGCGGCAGGGGAGTGCGTTTACGTGCCCACCGGCGCGGAAATCCCCACCGGGGCGGACAGCGTGATTATGCTGGAAGACGCCGAGGTGCTGGAGGACGGACTGGTGGCAGTCTACAAAGCCTCGCCACCTGGCGCGAATCTGATATTCCGTGGGGATGACCTGCGCCCGGGGGACGCGGTCCTGCGGGCAGGCACGCGCCTGGGTTCCGCGCATATCGGAGCGCTGGCGGCCATGGGCTTGATCGAGGTTCCCGTGCGGCGGCAGCCGCGCGTGGCGGTTATTTCCACGGGTGATGAGCTCGTCCCAACGGGGGAGGCCTTGCCGCCCGGCAAAATACGCGACGTGAACGCCCCGCTGCTCGTTCAAGCAGTGCTTGAAGCTGGTGGAACAGCGGACTTTTTTGGCATTATCCCCGACCGGGTCGAAGAAGTGCGCGCCGCGCTTAAAGCCGCGCTTGCGGAGCACGACCTGGTGCTGCTCTCCGGCGGCACGTCCGTTGGCGAAAAAGACGCGGTGCCGCAAGTGCTCTCCGAGCTTGGCGAACTGCTGGCGCACGGCCTGGCGGTGAAGCCAGGCAAGCCCACCCTGTTCGGCAGCGCGCAAGGCAAGCCTGTTTTTGGTCTGCCGGGCAACCCGGTGGCAGCCTTTTTTATGTTCCATCTACTGGCGCGTCCATTAATCGCGTCCATGCTGGGCGCCGAGCTGGATGAGAGGCGCGTGCAGGTACCTGTCGCGCGGGCGGTGCCCTCCAACCACGGGCGCGAGGAATACGTGCCGGTAACGCTGCGTGAGGGCGAAGCGCATCCGATTCCCAGTAAGTCCGGACTGATTACCACCCTGGCGCGCGCGGACGGCTTCATTGTCATTCCACGCGACATGGAAGGCGTAAGGTCTGGCGAATTAGTGGAAGTAACTATACTGAAGAGGTAAATGATGGCTTTCGAATATCTGACCAACGTTCCCCTGGAAGAAGCGCGCGAATCATACCTTGCGGCGCTGCGGCGGGAAGGGCTTACTTACAGAACAGAAACGATCCCAACCAGCGCCGCGCTGGGGCGCGTGACTGCGAACGCGGTTTACGCTCGCATCAGCTCGCCGCACTACAACGCCTGCGCCATGGACGGCATCGCCCTGGACGCGAAGCGCACTTTCGGAGCATCTGAAACTACGCCGGCACGATTGCAAGCGGACGCCTTTGTGTGGGTTAACACGGGCGACCCGCTGCCCGAAGGCTGCGACGCGGTTGTGATGGTGGAAGACGTGGTGCAGGATGGAGACAGCGCGACGCTTTACGCCGCAGCGCTGCCCTGGCAGCATGTGCGCCAGATTGGGGAGGATATCAGCGCCGGAGATATGATTGTGCCTTCGTTCAGCGTGCTTTCCCCGGCAGCGCTGGGCGCGCTGCTGGAATCCGGCGTGTTGAACGTGGAGGTTGTGACTCGCCCGGTGGCTGGAATCATCCCAACTGGCAACGAACTGGTTGTCCCTACCGACGAACCGCAAGCCGGCAGTATTATCGAATCTAATTCCACCGTTTTTGCCGGCATGTTTGAAAACTGGGGCTGCCTCCCCAAAATCTACCCCGGCGTGAGAGACGACCCCGCGCTGATAGAAGATGCTTTGCGCCGCGCTCTGGCGGAGTGTGACCTGGTGGTGCTCAATGCCGGCTCCTCCGCAGGCAGAAAAGATTTTTCCACCGACGCGATACGACAGGTGGGCGAGGTGGTCTTGCACGGCGTGGCTATTAAACCCGGAAAACCGGCTATTTTAGCGCACGCGCGGCAGGCTGGTAAAGGCGTTGTGCCCGTGCTGGGTTTGCCAGGCTACCCCGTTTCCGGCATCCTGGTGATGGAAGAGCTGTTCAGACCGGTGGTGGAAAGCCTGACCTGCCGGCCTTCCCAAAAGCCTGAGTTTATCCAGGCTGCAATATCGCGCCGCCTGACTTCCTCGCTCAAGTACCTGGAGTTTGTGCGCACGCGCCTGGGGAATGTGAACGGGAAAACGGTGGCGGTTCCCCTGAACAGGGGCGCGGGCGTGGTCAGTTCCTTCGTTAAAGCCGACGGCATCATCCATATCCCGCAAAACACCGAAGGTTACGAAGCTGGTGAGCTGGTGAACGTGCAGCTGACCCGCAGCCGCGCTGAGATTGACCGCACCCTGGTCATCACAGGCAGCCACGACCCGCTTTTGGATGAGGTCGCGGATATCATGAAACGCGAAGACCGGGCAAGCTCTGTGGCATCCTCGCATGTGGGCAGCATGGGCGGCATCATGGCCGTCAAACGCGGCGAAGCGCACCTGGGCGGAATCCACCTGCTGGACGAAGCCAGCGGTACCTACAACATCCCCTATCTGCGCAAGTACTTCCCGCAGGGCGGCGTGGTGCTGGTGGAATGCGTTCAGCGCACGCAGGGCTTGATGGTCCCAAAGGGCAACCCGCTGGGCATTCATGAATTCGCGGATATTGCCGGGAAGCGTTACGTCAACCGCCAAAAAGGCAGCGGCACGCGCATCCTGTGCGATTTTCTGGCACGCCAAAATACCATCGATGCGAACAGCGTGTGGGGTTATGAGCGCGAAGAATACACGCACACCGCGGTCGCCGCGGCTATCGCGGCAGGGACTGCGGATGCCGGGCTGGGAATTCTCTCCGCCGCGCGCATTTACGGCCTGGACTTTGTGCCCGTGTGCGAAGAGCAGTATGATTTGCTCATCGCTGAGAGCGCGTTTGAGCTTGATATGGTGCAGCGCTTGATAGAAGTCCTGCGCGGCGCGGAATTCGCGCGCAGGTTGGCAATGATGGGCGGTTATTTGCTTAATCACCCGGGAGAAATCAGACCATGGAACTGAGTCATCTGGATAAAAAAGGTCACGCGCGGATGGTGGACGTTTCAGCGAAAGACGAGACCACGCGCGAAGCGCTTGCCAGCGCTTTGGTGCGCATGCGCCCGGAAACCCTGACGATGATTCAGGCAGGAGATATGCCCAAAGGGGACGTGTTTGCCTGCGCGCGCGTAGCCGGGATTATGGCTGCTAAGCGTACGCCTGAGCTCATTCCCCTATGTCACCCCATCCCGATTAGCATGGTCAGCGTGGACTTTGAAGTAATTGCCGAAGACCAACTGCGCATCACCGCCCGGGTAAAAACCACTTATAAAACCGGCGTGGAAATGGAAGCTCTGACGGCTGTCAGCGTCGCCGCGCTGACCGTCTACGATATGTGCAAGGCTGTAGACCGCGGCATGCAAATCTTGCAAATCCAATTGGAGCAAAAAAGCGGCGGCAAGTCCGGCGATTTTGCACGAGGGGTTATAATCCCTGAACATGATTGACCAATACAACAGGGAAATTACATATCTGCGCCTTTCATTAACGGAACGCTGCCAGCTGCGCTGCACGTACTGCCGCGCGGAAGAAGGCGCATGCCCCAAAGCGGAGGAATTGAGCGCTGAGGACTTTGCGCGCATTGTGCGGGTGATGACGCGTTTGGGAATAAACAAAGTGCGTCTGACAGGCGGCGAACCAATGCTGCGAAAGGATATCCTGGAAATTGTCTCTCGCGTGGGGTCGGTGCCGGGTTTAAACGACCTGTCCATGACCACCAACGCGCAAATGCTGCCGGGCAAGGCTGCCGCGCTTAAGGCTGCCGGCTTGCGCAGGTTGAATATCAGTCTGGATTCCCTGAAGCCGGATGTTTTCCGCAAAATGACCGGTGGGGATTTGCAACTTGTGCTGAACGGTATCGACGAAGCACTTGAAGTGGGGTTGGTGCCGCTAAAGATTAATGTGGTCGTTGTCGCGGGTATGAACGACGGCGAGGTCGATGACTTCATCGCGCTCACCCGCGAACATCCGCTGGATGTGCGCTTTATTGAACTTATGCCCATCGGGGACCAAGGCAGGAATACTGAGCGGCGGATATCCAACCAGGACCTGCTCCGCGAGAGGCCATACCTTCAGGCGCTGCCCCCACGTTATCCCGGGCAGCCCTCCGCGGATTATCAGGTGCCGGGCTACCGGGGTCGGGTCGGCTTCATCAGCCCTATTTCGCATCAATTTTGCGCGGACTGCAACCGCATCCGCGTGATGAGCGACGGCATGCTGCGCCCCTGCCTGGGGGTTGACAGCCAGATTTCCTTAAAAGAAGCCCTGCGCGGTGATGATGAAGGACTGTTAGAACTCATCCGCAAGGTCATATTTGAGAAGCCCGTCGGGCACGCGTTTCAAACTTGTTCCGGCTCAGCGCGAAACATGAGCAGGATTGGAGGCTAATTTTGGCAAAGGTACTTGCGGTCAATATCAGCGCAAAAACAGGCGTTATCAAGCATCCCGTTGAAAGCGCTGTGCTCAGAGAAGATTTTGGCATTGAAGGGGATGCCCATGCCCGCAACTGGCACCGGCAGGTGAGCCTTTTGGACCAGGAAAGCGTGGACAAAATGACCGCGCTTGGCGTGGATGGGCTGACAGCAGGTATTTTCGCGGAGAACATCACGACAGAAGGCATCGCCCTGCACACGCTGCCGGTCGGGACGCGTCTGCGCGTGGGGGTTACAGAGCTCGAAGTCACGCAGATTGGCAAAGAATGCCACGCGCACTGCCAGATTTACCAGCAGGTGGGCATGTGCATCATGCCGACCGAAGGCATCTTTACCAAAGTCATTCGCGGGGGTGAAATCAGGGCGGGCGACGTGATTGAAATCTTGCCCAATCTCCGCGCGGCTGTCATCACCATGAGCGATAAAGGCGCGGCGGGCTTGCGCGCGGATACAAGCGGGCCGGCTTTGGTGGAAGCGCTGCGGGGGCACGCCCTGGTGAATGAGCAGTTTGTTATCCCAGACGAATATGAACAAATTAAGACGGAATTAACGCGCCTGGCGGATTCCGGCAGCGTGGATATTATCCTGACCACCGGTGGGACCGGATTAGCGCCGCGCGACGTGACCCCCGAAGCGACCCTGGCCGTCGTGGAGCGGCTTGTGCCGGGCATCCCGGAGGCAATGCGCGCTGAGAGCCGCAAAATCACCGACCGGGCAATGCTTTCCCGCGCCCAGGCAGGTATTCGCGGACGCACGCTTATTGTCAATCTGCCTGGAAGTCCGAAAGGGGCAGTAGAATGCCTGCAGGTCATTCTGCCGGTTTTGGCCCACGCCGTGGAAACTTTGCGCGGCGAAGCCTACGAGTGCGCCAGGCCTTGACACTTGTCGGGGGTTGGGTGGGGCTTCTCAATTCGAACAGGTTGCATCATAAAGAAAGATCCATCACTGGCGGCCTGTGCCCGATAGGGGATCAGGAGGACAAGAAGATTGCTGCGTAAAGCATAACGCTGGGTTCGTCATTGCGAAGGAGCGTTAGCGACTGTGGCAATCTGCCTGTATGTTGGTGAAATTAACCTGATGCGTTGGAATAGATGCGAGATTCATCATTCTGAGCCGCAGGCTAAGAATCCCGTCGACAGAAAAATCCTTCACTGGCGGCCTGTGCCAGATAGGGTATCAGGATGACGTGGAATCAAGGATTCTCTC
>CAZPWL010000082.1:0-7977 GCA_964590535.1 uncultured Anaerolineaceae bacterium | reverse complement strand
TGAGCAAATACGCGCCTAATACTGCCGCGATCGCGCCGCTGGCCCCCACCGTCGGGATGCTGGAGGCCGGGTTAATCGCCCAATGCGCGAAAGCCGCCACAAAGCCCCCCGCCAGATAGAAGAGCAGATACCAGAAGTGCCCCAGCCGGTCTTCGACGTTATCGCCAAAAATCCACAGGTAGAGCATATTGCCGAGCAAATGCATCCAACTGGCGTGCAGGAACATGCTGGTGAGGATGGAGCGCACGTCTCCCAAGTCCAGGCCAGCGCTAATCTGCGTGGGCACCAACGCGAACTCAGAAATGAGCGCTTCCAGGCGTGGGCCGGAGCTAAACTCAAAGATAAAGACGACAACATTGATAACAATCAGAATGTAATTGATGTAAGGCACGCGTCGGGCTTTGATTTCATCACGGATGGGGATCAACTTTTTCCTCCTCAGGTCTGTGCGCTTGATTTTGGCTCAAAAGCTGTGCCACGCGGGGATTATCCGCATACACGCCGCGTCTTTCTTCCGGCAGCAGGGCGGCAATCCGGCACATCATTTCTTCGGTGGCTCTTTCCAGCCAGGCTTTGTTATCTTCGTTGGGACCGGGCTCTTCAAAGCGGAAAGGAGCGCCAAACCGCACGCGCACATCCATCTTCCTGAAGTGCAGCAGCCGGTCAGACATTTCCTCTGAGCCTGTAATCGCGGCGGGAATCATCATGACGCCGGTCTTCTTCGCCAGCAGCGCCGCGCCGGGCTTCCCGGGTTTCAGCTTGCCCGTTCTGGAGCGTGTGCCTTCCGGCGCTACGCCCAAAATCCATCCGCGCTTAAGGTAGTCCGCTGCCTCGCGGAAAGCGGCAAAGTCATAAGCTTCGCGGTTCACCCAGATTACGCCCATTTTGTTTAGCAGCCAGCTGAAGAAAGGAATCTTGCGGTAGCTGTCGCCCACCATGCCGATGGTATCTTGCCGGGTGGTAGAAAGCATCAGAAACGGCGTGTCCAGGCGGGAGATGTGGTTGGTCACCAGGATGAAGGGACCGGATTCCGGCACGTTTTCACAGCCTTCAATCTGTAAGCGAGCCAAAGCTTTGGCCAGTTTTCTAATGATTTTGAATATTCTTTCTCGTTGCATCATCGGCTATCACAATTCTAATGCCTTCAAAGTTGTTTTGGGGCAGCATCTCGTGCCGCGGAGCTGTGAACGCGCCGGCTGAAAAGCAGGAAACATGCCAGCAAGACGGCACTGAGCAGGACCATCGGCAGATAGCCAAGCAATCCACCTTCACCTTGACCGCTGAAGAAAACGTTCGCGAGCGCCGCGCCGTTCCACAAAGCATGCACCAACAGCACTAACAGGAATACGCCCAGGGTCCTTCCGCGGCGTTTATCCTGCCAGAAGCTTGCCAGCGCCCAACCCATCAAGCCCCCGTTGAATGTATGCAGCAGCGTTCCACCAAAGCGCCCCAGCAAAAATGTCAGCCATTCCGCCGGGCTGCCGCCCGCGAGCTGCGCGCTGTTCAACAAGGCTTCCACCAGGGCGAAGCCCGCCCCGCTGAACAGACCGGCAGCATAGCCCTCAGCAGGGCTGATTTTGCGGTCTTCGAGGAGCCAGACGCCCAGAGTCTTAAAGCCCTCTTCCAGCATCGGCAGCGCCAGCGCCACCATTCCAAAAATGAGCGCCAGCACCAGCGGAGTGCGCGCAAATTCCATCAAGCTGGCGCCTAGCGCCTCCGCATCCGCGCCGGAGCTCTGCAGCAGCCGCCAAAGTTCGCCCAGTTTGCTCAACAAGGAGGGGCTGGCGGCAGCAGCCAAAGCCGCGCCCGCGCCAATCACCAGGATGAGCGCCATTTCGAGTACCAGGATGAAGTACGTGGTGAAGCCGATGCTGAAGCTGAGCAAGCCGGCGTCGCGTTTGGCAAATTTGTTCCACAGAGGGCCAGAGCCGACGCGCAGCAGCCATAAGGCGGGCAGCACTGCCCCCAGGCATGCCAAAAGGGCTGCCAGCAGTTCGCGCCGGGGAAAACTTTCGGGCAGAAAGTACAGCCCGGCCAGCACCAAGCCAAACAGGGGCAAAAGCAGCCACGCGAGCCAGCCGGTTTTCTTATCCGCGTCCTGGCTGCTCGCGCGCGCATTCCGGGTGCGCTCAACGGAAGCCAAACTGCTGATGGAACCGACCACGGAAGGCAGGTTCAAAAGCGCCAGCGTCGCGAACGCGCATACCAGCAGGGTCAGGCTGTTCTGGTTCATTCCCGCCAGCTCTGGCGCATTGGAGAGCGTATCGCCAGCCGCAGCCAGCAGCGCCGCCGCGCCCAGGAAAGTAAAGAAGACCAATAAAGAAAATACTCATCCAGTCAGTCTTCGTGTTGCTGGTCATTTGTTGAGGCTCAAGCCCAACGCTCATTTCACCTCAATGGTGATGCTGATGATTTTATCGCCAGCAGGCGCGTCGGGGGTATTTTGTGGATCGCGCTCGGTCAGCTGCTGCAAGACGTCCATGCCCTCCAGCACCTTGCCGAAGATGGTGTACTTGCCGGTCAGCTGCGTGGCGGGTACGTAGGTGATGAAGAACTGGCTGCCGTTGGTGTTTGCCCCGGCATTTGCCATGCCGACCATGCCTATTTCATCATAGGTCAGCGTACTGACAATTTCATCGCGGAATTCGTAGCCCGAACCAGAAATGCCTGTGCCGCTGGGGTCGCCGGCTTGCGCCACAAAATCATGCAAAACGCGGTGGAAGGTGACGCCGTCAAAGAAGCCTTTTTCCGCCAGATAAACAAAGGAATTGACCGTAATCGGGGCTTCCTCATCAAACAACTGTATGACGATGTCGCCTTTTTCGGTTTCAATGGTCGCGGTATAAGACTTGGACTGGTCAATGACCCAAGGCGGGCACTCGGTTTCCAGGTTGCCCTTTTCGTATTTCAGCACGTCAATCACCATGCCAAGCGTGCTCGCGCTCCAGTCATAGGACCACGGCCGTCCATTCAGCAGAATGGTCGGAGTGGAATTGAGCCCGATGGTAGTCTGGGCGTATTCCAGGTCAGCAGCGACTTTTGCGACGATGGTTTCTCCGGTCAGGTCAGCCGCGAACTGGTCTGCGTCCAGTCCAAGGGTTCCGGCTTCGGTTTTTAGCCAGCTCAACAAGTCTTCCGCGGGCATGCCAGACCAGTCCCCTTGTTTGGAAAAGAGGACGTTGTACATCTCCCAATATTTATCCTGCAGGCCGGCGGCTTCGGCAGCCTGAGCGGCCACCTGGGCGTTGGGGTGAATGCTTACCAGAGGGAAGTTCCTGAATATCAGGCGAACGTCATCCGGGTATTTTGCCATCAGCGTTTCCAGTTCAGCATAAAAGGCCGCGCAGGCCGGGCACTGAAAATCGCTGTATTCCAGGACGGTGAGTGTGGCATCTTTTGGTCCGCGCGACCAATCGGCGTCGGTAATCTCAGGGAATACTTCCAGCGTTTTTGCCTGCTCTTCTGTGAGCGCGGGGAAGAAGCCCTCATAAATGGTGCAGATCATTTTTCCGCTTTCGTCAAACAGGCGTGTGTCCACCACCTCGGTAGGCGCCACAGTTGCATCAGCAGGCTCAGTTGCCTCCGCGGCTGGCGCTTCGGTGACCTCAGCGGTCACAGTTGGTTCGGGGGTCGCTGTGAATTCACGTACTTTACAGGCGCCCAATACCAGCGCGGTAATCAGCAGGACAAGGATTACTCCGGAAAGTTTTTTCATAGGTTAACCTTTCATCTGAGCTTTCTGCGTTAGTTTCCCTTTTCCGAAGGGGCAGAAAGCAATCCGTTATTATTATTGGTGATAAAGCGCGAGACAGCCTCCCGCATGGCAAACTGAACGTCATCTTTGGGTAAGCTCGCGTCAATCACCCGCCAGCGACCAGGCTCCTGCGTGCTCAGATCCAGATAGCCCGCGCGCACGCGTTGATGGAACGCGACCTCATACGCATCCAGGCGGTTCCATTCCGCTTCTTTGCGTTTGCGCTGCAAACCAGCCTCCACATCCAGGTCCAATAGAAGGGTAAGGTCGGGTTTGAGCTGGTCCGTGGCAAACGCCAGCATAGAACGCAAAACGCTCAGGTCCAGACCGTGGCCGTAGCCCTGATACGCGAGTGTGGAATCGCCGTAGCGGTCGCAGAGCACAACCTTACCCGCGCGCAGCGCCGGCTTGATGACCTGTTCGACCAGTTGAGCGCGCGCCGCCAGGAACAAGAGAATTTCCGTGCGCGGATGCAGCCCCTGGTTTTCCAGCCGGACGAGTACCTGCCGGATTTGGTCGCCAATGTCGGTCCCGCCTGGCTCGCGCGTGGTGAGCACTTCGCAGCCCATGCCCTGCAGATAAGCCGCCAGCTCTTTTATCTGGCTGGTCTTGCCGCTGCCTTCCGGTCCTTCCAGGGTGATAAACATGGTTAATCCCTGAAAATGCGCACGAAGCGGCGCGGATCTGTGCCAAAGGATTGTGATACCAGGTTGGCTTTTTCCGCCAGCTGGTGCTGCTCACGCCGAACGTCCGCCGGGGCAGGCTTAAGGTCCACGTATTTCTCGCCGTTGAGCACCATTTGAACAGCGTCGTCGGCTTCTTCAAGCGCTTCGATGTAAGGGCTGGAAGCGTGATTTGGTGCGGGAACCATGAACAGGTCCGCCAGGAATTGCTCAATCTGGCTGTCAGAATTGGATTTAATCACGTAAATCGGCATGCCCTGCTCTTCCGCCTGCACAATAGGCTGCAGACGTTCGCGGTAGTAACGCCGTTGGGTGACAAAGGTATCGGCTTCCTCCAGTGTGCGCACCAGGCGGGCAGGCACGCCCATCCCGCGAATGCGCTGCAGCAAGCGATTGCGAGCAAGCCCAAAGGCGAAAATGTTTTTCATCTCCGGGGCTTTGGTAATTGGCGCGCTTTCGTACACCGCGTTGGCTGGGATAACTGGCACCGGGTTCACCCGGCTGCGGTCCTGGTTCAATCCGCGCTGGAAAGGCGCTTTTTCGATTCCGCCGCGCCTCAGGGACTGCGCCACCGTGGGTACAACAGGCTGGGGAGCGCTTTGAATGTGAATGCCGCCATTTTCATCCCAATAGCGTTCTTCGGGCGGCGCCAAAAAGCCGCGCAGCTGCGCGTCCACGGAAGCGGAGACGTCACGGTGCACAGCCAGGCGCTGACGGCTCTGAATCTCTACCAGCACAGTGAAGGTGGGGGGAGCGCGGCGTTCCAGCACGGTTTTTTGCGTGCCGCGCCGACGCGCCTCCTCGTCGGAAAGCGTGACCGACTCAATCCCGCCGACCAGGTCGGACAGCGTCGGGTTCAGGAGCAGATTTTCCAGGGAGTTTCCGTGCGCTGTGCCAATCAGCTGCACACCGCGTTCGGCGATTGTCCGGGCTGCCTGCGCCTCAAGCTCACGTCCGATTTCGTCAATGACAATGACCTCGGGGTTATGATTTTCAACTGCTTCAATCATGACCTCATGCTGAAGCGAGGGTTTGGGCACCTGCATACGCCGGGCAGCCCCCACTGCCGGGTGCGGCACGTCGCCATCGCCGCCAATTTCGTTGGATGTGTCCACAATCACCACGCGCCGGGTTTCTGCCAATATCCGCGCGGCTTCGCGCAGCATGGTGGTCTTACCGACGCCGGGTTTCCCCAGTATCAGGATGCTCTGACCAGAATTGACCAGGTCTTTGATGATATCAATCGTGCCGTAAACCGCCCGACCGACGCGGCAGGTGAGCCCCACAATTTTCCCGCGGCGGTTGCGGATGGCGGAAATGCGGTGCAGGGTACGTTCCATCCCCGCGCGGTTATCCGCGTCAAAGTCCCCAATGCGGGTGGTAACGTAATCTATTTCCGCTTGGGTGACATTCTGCGTGGAAAGCGGCACTTCCTCCTCCACAAAGCGAGCAGTTGGCAGCCTGCCAAGGTCCAGGATGACTTCCAGGAGTTTGTCAAAATTATCTCTGGACTGTACCGCGCGGGCTATCTCCGGGGGCAGCACAGAAAGCATTGCGTCCAGATCGTCAGTAATTTTCTTTTGAGTCGTCGTCATTTCTTACCCAGGTGTATTGAATGGCAGGCAAAATAAATTGGCTTTGCCGTGCCACTGTTGATTTTAATCGATTTTACGCGGGTCACATCTTCGGGAGAAGCTTTTGTCTATGAATATCCTGAGGATTAGCCTGCGCTGACTGCCGCCCAAACTGCCCAGAGAGACTGCGGTTCACTTGCTGCTGTTTTGGCGGGACTGTATCACCGGTACGCTGCCCTCGGTCTTTTCACCCTCATACACAGGCTGCCAGGCCGGCACTGGAACCTTGTCTTTCAGCGTAAGGTGGCGCACCATCAGCGCCAATTCCCGTTCCAGGGAAAACGGCAGCTGCTCCAACGCCTCGGAAAGCAGCGGCTGATAGGACCGCGCGCTGAGAAAAACAGGCTTTCCCAAAAAAGTAGGGGCAGTCTGCGCCAGACTGAGCAGTAGTGACGCGGGGTCAGCTTCGCGGTCAAGAATCGGCTGCAGCCAGGTTCCGTTTGGTCCGTACGCCAGGTCCGCGAACCCCAGCAGTCTGCCTTGCGGGTCGTATGCAACCAGACCTTGCGCCAGCTTGCGGGAGAGCGGTTCTATTGTCTGGAAAAGCTTGGGTACCGCGCTTCGCTGTAAAGTTTGCATCGCCCAGACGTCCCGGTCAGTCCATTGTCGCCAGGGAGCCTCGCCCCTTTTGCCCTTTTCTAAGTTTCCCCTGTAACGATAGATTTTTGCCTGGGACCAAACCGTAAAATCCGTGCGCCGAAACGCCGGCAGGTAGTCCGAGCTTTCAGGAATATCCGCCAACAGATAACGCGCCCCCCAGGTGCCGCTGACGCGAATTAATGCCTCCAGGAGGCAGGTCAGGTCATCCGGGCTAGCGTCCTTGGCGCAAGCAACGTAATCGAGCCGGCTGAATACATCCCCCTCAGCTTGCCAAGCCCGTCCAAAACAGCGCGGACGGCCGTTTTCTTCCCATACGGCGCTGTAAGAATTTACTGTGAGCCCGCGGCCAGAGAGCCAACGTAAAAGGGAAAGCGGGTTCCCACGCGTTATCTCGCTGACGCTGTCCGTGCTTTGCGCCAGCTTTGTCGCGCTCAAAAGCGCGGGGAAATCAGCGGGGCTTATTCTGCGTGCGGTGATAGCGCCAGCTCCAGGAAATAGCGATGAAAACGCGCGTCGGGGGTCAGCTCCGGGTGGAAGGACGTTGCCAAAAGTTTGCCCTGGCGGGCAGCCACCACGCGCCCGTCCTCAAGCGCAAGCAGCGTGCTTGCCCGTCCAAACACTTCCGTGATGATGGGCGCGCGGATAAAAACAGCGTGATATGTGGGTTCAGAGGGCTTAAGGAAAGGCACCCGCAGCTCGGTTTCAAAAGAGTCTACCTGGCGCCCAAAGGCGTTGCGGGCAGTGCGGATGTCCATCACTTGCAGCAAGTCCTGTTCGCGCCCGGCATCCTGCGAGAGCAGAATGGCACCCGCGCAGGTGCCCCAGATGGCTTTCGTGCGCGCAAAGTTCCGCAGCGTGTCCATAAACCCATACGCGACCATTAATTTACCAATAGTGGTGGATTCCCCGCCGGGGATGATTAAGCCGTCCAATCCATCCAACTGGGCAGGCAGGCGCACTTCCACGCTTTCCGCTCCCAGGCTGGAAAGGCTCTGGCGGTGCTCAATAAAGTCGCCCTGCAGGGCGAGTACGCCAATTTTCACGCGCCGCTCCGCGGATATTACCAACCGCGTTTTGCGATCAGTTCTTGCTCTGGAATGCTGGTAACCTGCCGCCCAACCATAGGCTCGCCAAGATTGCGGCTCACTTCCGCCAGCAGCTTCGCGTCCTGGTAGTGGGTTGTCGCTTTCACAATCGCGGCCGCCCGTTTGGCAGGGTCACCGGACTTGAAAATGCCTGAGCCCACAAAAACGCCGTCCACGCCCAACTGCATCATCAGGGCTGCGTCCGCCGGGGTGGCAATGCC
>CAZPWL010000081.1:0-8074 GCA_964590535.1 uncultured Anaerolineaceae bacterium | reverse complement strand
CGAAGGATCTTTCTGTTGGCCTTAGGTCATAACAAAGCGGGGGAAGGATGAAGGGCAGATTGCCGCGGTCGCTTGCGCTCCCTCGCAATGACAAACTTCGGTCTTCAGAGGAAGCGGATTGCCGCGGTCGCTTGCGCTCCCTCGCAGTGACGAATTTCCGTCTTCACGTAAAGCAGATTGGCTTAAATTGTTTGCGATATGGAAATGATTCCCTTGCACACGCTCAGGATTGATCCCTTGCCTGCCTGGCGAGGTACAGCGCGATGGACCCGGCGGCAGCGGCGTTCAGTGATTCTATCTTCCCGCGCATTGGCAGGCGCAGCAGTTCATCGCAATTCTTTCGCACCAAATCGCGCAGCCCCGAGCCTTCATTACCGACCACCAACGCCAGCCCACCGTCCATGCGCAGCTGGGCAGGGGTCTTGGAGCGGGGGGCTTCATCCAGACCGTACACCCAGATATCCAGCGCTTTGAACTTATCAATCGCCTGGGCAAGGTTGTACTGTGCCACCAGCAGATGCTCCGTAGCGCCCGAACTCGCGTGCACAACCGTCGGAGTGATTTGCGCGGCTTGCGCCGAGGGGATCACCACGCCGTGAACGCCTACCGCTTCCGCGGTGCGCAGCAGCGTGCCAAGGTTTTGTGGGTCCTGAATGAGGTCGAGCAGCAGGAAGAATGGCGGTTCAGAGTGGCTCTTCGCGCTTTGAATCAAATCTTCGAGCGCGGCATAGGGGTAAGCGCTTGTCTCCAGCGCGACGCCCTGGTGATGACCGGAAAGCGCGTCCAGTTTATCGCGGGGGGCTTCCTCTGCTGCCAAACCGCGAAGTTTGGCCAGACGCAGAACTTCGGGCAGCTGCCCTTCCATTTTGATCCCGCGCGCGAGCACAAGGCGGAAAACTTGACGGCGCCTGGCGCGCAGAACTTCGTAGACCGGGTTGCGTCCGGTGATCCACTCGCGCAAAGTTACTCCCAGGCCCAGGTTGTGCCGGTTTTGCTGTCTTCCAGCACCACGCCGAGCGCTTTCAGGTCCACGCGTACCTTGTCCGCGAGCGCCCACTGCTTTTGCGCGCGCAGCTCTGTGCGCAAAGTGACCAGGAGGTCAATGAAAGCGTCCGCCTTGGTCGTTCCACTGGTTTCTTCGTTCAGCTGCAGCCCCAAGACGCTGGTCAGTTCCTCAAAGACCCGTACGGCGGGAGCCAATTGGGTCTGGCTCGCGCCTTCAGCCCGCGCCTGGTTGATAGCTCTGACGAGGTCAAACAGAGCAGCCAGCGCGGCGGAACTGTTAAAGTCGTCATCCATGGCTTCCTTGAACTGCGCATGGGTTTTCTGGGCGTCGCTCGTCAGGGCGGCCGCTCTGTCCGGGTCAAGCCCGGGCGCACTCAGGTCCGCCGTTTTCTTCGCGCTAAGCAGGCGTTTGTATGCCTGTTCAGTTTGCGCGAGCACTTCGTCGTTGTAGGTCAGCGGACTGCGGTAGGAGCCGTTCAACACCAAAAGACGCATCACATCGCCAGGATGCTCTGCCAGAAATTCGTCAATCAGGACCATGTTGCCCAGCGATTTGGACATTTTTTCGCTCTTGAGGGTCAGCATCCCGTTGTGCATCCAGTAGGTGGCGAACGCTTTGTGGGTGAGGGCTTCAGTCTGGGCGATTTCGTTCTCGTGGTGCGGAAAGATCAGGTCGTTGCCGCCGCCGTGTATGTCGATTTGTTCTCCGAGGTGGTGCATGTTCATCGCCGAGCACTCAATATGCCAGCCCGGGCGACCTTTGCCCCAGGGGCTGTCCCAGGCGGGTTCGCCCGGTTTGGCGGCTTTCCAGAGGGCAAAATCCATCGGGTGTTCTTTGCGGTCGTCCACCTGGATACGCGCGCCTGCGTTCATACTTTCCAGCCGGCGGCCGGAGAGCTTGCCGTAGTCGGGGTCTGAATCCACGCGGTAGTACACGTCGCCGTCCACAGGGTAGGCGGAACCCTGGTCCACCAGCGCCTGGATCATTCCGAGGATGTGCGCCATTTCCTGCGTCGCGCGCGGGTTCACGCTGGCGGGTTTGATATTCAGGGCTGCCAGGTTGCGTTTGTAGTCATCAATATAACCTTGCGCCAGCTGGAATGGATCCGCTCCGGATTGATTGGCGCGGTCTATGATTTTATCGTCCACGTCGGTGAAGTTCATTACAAAGCGCACTTCATATCCGGAGTACTCCAGATAACGGCGGACAATATCGAATACCAGCGCGGACATAGCATGACCAATGTGCGCGCGGTCGTAGACAGTGGGTCCGCACACATACATGCGCACTTTGCCAGGTTCCAGCGTGCGAAAAATTTCTTTTTCGCGGGTAAGCGTGTTGTAAATTCGAAGGGTCATGGTCTGCCTCGCAGTGCTATTCCACTTCGCGCTTTGCGAAAATCATGCGTCCGGCCGAAGTTTGCAGAATCTTCGTAACGGTCACGCTGATTTCTTTATTCAGGTAGCGCTGGCCGTTTTCAACCACTACCATCGTGCCGTCGTCCATATAGCCGACGCCTTGGTTGAATTCCTTGCCTTCCTGTATGACGCGGATATCGAAGGTCTCTCCGGGTAAAAGAATGACCTTGACAGCGTTGGCCAGGTCGTTAATATTCAGCACCTTTACGCCCTGCAGTTCCGCAATGCGGTTCAGGTTGTAGTCATTGGTCAGAATCGGACAGCGCATCTGGCGCGCCAGCACCACCAGGCGGTCGTCCACTTCGCGTACGCCTTCTACGTCAATGTCGCTGATGATGACGGTGGTTTTTTCGTCGTGCTGCAGCTCGGTAAGCACATCCATCCCGCGGCGTCCGCGCTGGCGGCGCATAGAGTCCGCGGAATCAGAGACGTACTGCAGTTCGTTAAGCACAAAGCGCGGCACAATCAGCGTGCCGGTGAGAAAACCAGTCTTGGCGATATCGGCGATGCGGCCGTCAATAATCGCGCTGGTATCCACCAACACGCGGTGTTCGCCATCCACCTGGGTGCGCGAGCCTTTAGTGGTCATTTTATTGGAGAAGGATCGGAAAATGCTCAGAAATTCCTGGTGTCGGCTGTAGAAAAGTGTCATCCCCAGGTAACCAAGCACCACCACCACCGCCAGGGGCATGAACTGGCCAAAGGGTTCCGGCAGAAGCGAGACCGGGTATGCCAGCAGCGCGGAAATGATGAGGCTGATAATTAAACCAATCAACCCGCTGAAAAGTGCCTGCGGGGATGATTTTCCAAGACCTTTGCTGATTGCCTGGACAGGCTTAACGCTAATCCATGGGCTGATGATGTAGCCTATCAGCATGAAAAGAACAATACAAATTACGACCGTAAGCCCGTTTGTTAACGGATAGGTCGCCCAGAACGAAATAAGGTAGTTATGAATCGGTGTGCCGGAGAAGAAACCAATGAGTCCAAAAATGACTGCGCCAATAATCCGTGACAATAAAACCGCGCTCATACAAAAAACCCTCCATTTTTAAGGTACAAAATAATAAATGTATAAGTTCTGTTACAAGATAATAGCACTGTCAGGAGGCTAAGTCAACAAAAAAGGTGTTTTCTTACATAACTCATAGGGAGGATTCGTTAATTACCGCGGTACCCCCTGGTTCTTTCGGTTTTACAAACTTTCCAGCGGTTTATCCGCAGAAGGTGGCGTGGATGGCGCAGCCTGGCGCGGGCGGGGCGTTTTTTTTGGCTGCTGGCGGGCGCTGAGCGATGCTTCCAGGCGGCTCATCGCGGCTGGGTCGTACATGTACGCGTGGCAAACATCGCAGACCCAGGCGGGAAAGCGCGGTATGGTCAGCAGCTGGCCTTCGATGACAGACGCGTACGGAATGCGCTTTCGCTGGATGCGTCCGACCATGCAGCGGGGGCAGATTTCAGGATGGGAAGGAATTGATGTTTTCATACGGGATGATTATACGCCGATATTCAGGCTGTGTCTGTCTGAATTTTGATAGAATTTTGCGGGCTGAATAGAGCGAAAGCTCAGTTGGCAGCCTTGACCAAATCCGGAATAACCAGGGAACGGACGGCATTGAATGGGAAGTAAATAAACACCGCTTTCCCAACCAGGTCCGCTTTGCTGACGTAACCCCACTGATGGGAATCCGAGGAGTTATTACGATTATCCCCCAGCACGAAGTAGGAATCCTCCGGCACGCTCCAACTGCCGGAGTAGCGCGGCAGCTCAGCAATGTACGGTTCGGTCAGCGGGTGGCCATTCACACTCACAATACCGCTTTCAACGACCACCTGGTCGCCGGGCAGCCCGATGATGCGTTTGATGTAATCTTCTTCGCCCGCGCCTTTATAATCAAAGACGACAACATCGCCGTGCTTGGGTTCGCCAAGTTTATACGCCAGTTTATTGACCACCAGCAGGTAGCCGGGCTGGAGTGTGGGCTTCATGCTGATGTTTTCCACCCGGACGCGCGAACTGACCGCGTTGATGGCCAGGAAGAGCACGAGAGCCATAACGATGGTTTCAAGCGTGTCAATCCAAAAGCTGTTCCGGCGGGTCTTCTCCGGAATAGCGTCAGAGTTCGTTGTTTCAGGCGTTGCCTGGCTGGTGTATTGATCCACAGGTTGCATTCCTATTCAAGAGTTTTGTAACTTCACCTATTATACGACTTTCGCGGTCGGTCAATCCTCGCCGCGTTCACGCGCCTTGAGGACGAGACGGATAGGCGTGCCAACAAAAGGGTACTCTTTGCGAATCTGGTTTTCGAGGTAACGCAGGTAGGTGAAGTGCCCCAGGGTCGGGTCATTGCAGTAAAGCAGGAAAGTGGGCGGTTCGGAACGCACCTGCGTGCCGTAGTAAATGCGGAACATGCGCCCGGAGCCAGAGGAGGGTTGGTGCAAGTCCTGCGCATTCTGCAGGATGCGGTTCAGCTGGGAGGTAGTCAGCCGGACCAGGCGTTCTTCCTGCACGCGCGCCACCATGGGCAGAACCTGGTTTACGCGCTGCCCGCTGGCAGCTGATATAAAGATTATCGGAACATACGGCAGAAAGTTGAGCGCCTGTCGGATGGTTTTTTCAAATTCCACCGAAGTGTGCGTGTCCTTTTCAATGAGGTCCCATTTATTGACAATCAACACCACCGATTTCCAGGCCTGGTTGATGTAGCCGGCGATGTGCGTGTCTTGCGCGGTGATGCCGGTGACGGCATCCACCACCAGGAGGGCTACATCGCAGCGTTCAATCGCCTGCATGGCGCGCAGCACGGAATACTTTTCCACCCCCGGGATAATGGTTCCGCGTTTCCGTATGCCGGCGGTATCAATCAGGGTAATCTGCAGCCCTTCCCAGGTAATCTGGGTATCAATCGCATCACGCGTGGTACCGGGAATGGGACTGACAATGGAGCGGTTCTCGCCGGTCAGTTTGTTCAGCAGGCTGGATTTCCCGGCATTAGGCTTGCCGACAATGGCCACTTTGATGCTGCTGTCTTCCTCTTCGTCCTCGGCAGCCTGCGGGAAGTGCGCTACAACTTCGTCCAGCAGGTCTCCAGTGCCGGTGCCGTGAATGGCAGATATGGGGAAAGGTTCACCCAGCCCCAACGAATAGAAATCCAGGGCGTTTGTGCGATAAAGCTCGCTATCCGCTTTGTTCACTACCAACACAATCGGAGGGTGGTTTTTGCCCGCGACGATGGACTGACGCCGACGCAGCATCTGCACGATTTCGCGGTCTGCTTCGGTCACGCCTTGCTGGGCGTCTGTTAAAAGCACAATTACGTCCGCTTCTTCCATCGCGATTTCCGCCTGCGCGCGGATGTCCGCGATGAAGTCGGCTGAACCAATGGAGAGCGGTTCCTGGCTGCGTTGACGGGTCGGGTCAATTCCGCCGGTGTCGACGACAAAAAAATCGTGACCCGCCCAATCACCTTCAGCGACCAGACGGTCGCGGGTGGTACCGGGTACATCGTCAATAATCGCGAGGCGTTCTCCGACCAAGCGATTGAACAAGGTGCTTTTGCCTACATTTGGCCTTCCGACCAAAACAATTACGGGTTTTTTCATATTTTACTTTCCAGAGGTATACAGCAGCCGCGGCTACCGGGTGATAACCACCTCGATAGACGCGGGCAGGATTGAATCGAGATTGATAGCGGTATTTGCCAGGGTAACAGTTGGGATCAACTGGTAGGTACCGGGCGTTTTATTTGCCAGATCCAGCGTGACGATAATATCCGCCGCGTTCAGCTGGTCCAGTAGATAAAGCGGACCGGAAACGTAGATGTCCACCCGGTCAGGGGAAAGCGCAGCCTTCAGACCCTGCCCAAGGTTGCTGATCTCCACGGGAATGCCGGTCAACAGGATGGAGGATTGTATCGCGGCAATGCTTACCTGGATGGTGACCTGCTGATCGCCTACCACCACAATACCTTCGGGGAGGTTCAGGTTGACGTCTTTCTGGAAGCTTTCCAGCGCGCCGTTCAAGTTGACCGGGGTCGTTTCGATGAAGGCGGGCATATTTGCCGCGAGTTCCGGGTCTGTGCTGTAGATAGTGATGGTGGGCGGATCCGCCAGGATACCAGTGAGGTAGAAGCCTTGCGCTATCTGGCCTGTGGTGACAATTTTGACGAACACATTGCGGTAACCGCCCAACTGCGTGATAGGGATTTCGACCGTCACCTGGCTGGGATTGAGGTTGATTCCGCTGACAATCACACCGCGCGCGTCCAGGGCTTTCAGGTCCACCTGCCTATCAATGCTGGTGATGACGTTGCTCAGATCTAAGCTCACCACCACGTTTTCAACTTTTACCACCTGGCTTTCTGGTCCGATGACGAGGGCTGAGTCTTGTGAAAGCACCGGAGTGCCAGCTTCGTAGCCGATAGGCAGGCCGCCCGTCTGGCGAACTTCTATGGGTACTTCCTTGCTGAGGATGTTCTCAAGCTTTAGGGTAATCTCGGAGGGCGTCACCAGCGTAACCCGGGTTGGGCTAAGGTCAATGGCGATCTGTGGTTCCAGCGTGTGCTCGCCTGCCTTGAGACCGGAAAGGTTGATAAAGGCGTGAATGGCATCGGGGTTTGCGCTAAGGCGCTCCTGCACAGAGCGGGGCGCGCGGATGTTGAGCTTAACCTCGTCATCCAGCTGGCCGGTGATGACCAGGTCGGGGTCCAGCCCCAGTACCGTAACCGGGACAGGCGCTTCAAATTCGCGTTCCTCGTTGGGGTCCGCGCTGGAAACCGCGGAAACCCAAACAATAATCGCCAGAATCAGCGCCGTGAGCAGCGTAGGCAGGAATTTTACAATCCAGCGGAGGGTTTTCATTTTGTGGTCCCTCCCTGTTTTTCATCTTCAGCTTTCTTTTCAGCGGCTTTCGCGGCTTTCTTTCCCGGTAATTCTTCCGGAAGCAAGAATGCCCGCAAAGTGTTCAACAGGCGTTCGCCGTCCAATCGGCGGATAAACCTGCCTTGATAAGCGATAGAAATGCTGCCTGTTTCTTCCGAAACCACCAGCGCGACCGCGTCGCTCACTTCGCTTATGCCCAGACCGGCGCGGTGGCGCAAGCCCATGGAGCGCTCGGGCAGGCTGTTGAGCACGCCGCTGGCAGAGAGCGGCATCACGCAGGCTGCGGCTGTGACGCGGCTGCCTTCGACCATAACCGCACCGTCGTGCAGGGGCGTGTTTGGATAGAAGATTTGCAGCAGTAATTCAGCGCTGATGTCAGCGTTCAGATACACACCGTTTTTGTAATACTGGGTCAGAAAATCATTCCGGCGGATGACAATCAGCGCGCCGTGTCGGCGTTCCGAGAGGCGAACAGCCGCTTTTGTGATTTCTTGCAGGGTTTGCTCTGTGCGTTCGCGTGCCTTGGGCGTCGAGCGGCGCGTGAGAAAGTCCATATTCGAGAAACGCCCCACCCGCTCCAGGGCGCGCCGGATTTCCGGCGCGAAGATGACTGGAATGACGAAAATCATCGCGGGGGCAATGGTGTTTACCAACCAGGAGAAAGCCGGCAGGTTCACCAGCGAGGTGACCAGGGTGATCAGGATTACCACCAGAAAAACCCCGCGCAGCAGGGTCAGCGCTTCCGTATCCCGCAGCATGTAGAGCAGAA
>CAZPWL010000080.1:0-8331 GCA_964590535.1 uncultured Anaerolineaceae bacterium | reverse complement strand
AATTTCAACCCGGCTAGTCCCAGGTCGCCAAAGGCGTGTTCAAGCGCATCCAGCGCGTCTGGGCGGTAGGGGTCCACCGATGCGAAGCCGATGAAACGCTGCGGGTCAAGCTCCACCAGCAGCCTGATTTCCTCGTTGCTGACAATTACCTGGTTTTCCTGTGTGCTCAGGTCCAGCGGCAGCAGCGCCAGGCGGTCGATGCCGGCGCACTGCATCTGGTTATGAATATGCTCCAGGCGCGCGGTGCCCGTCTTGTACAAGCCCAAAGCCTGGCGCCGCTGTTCCAGCAAGCCCTCACTTCCGCAAATCGGCTCAAAAAAGGCTGGGTGCGTGTGGATGTCAATGACTTCGCCCATAAATTCTCTCCCGTATTAAGTCGCGTTAACTCAGAAGTTCGCGCATTCTTTCCATAGCCAGTTCGGAATACAGGCTGGGCTCATTGAGGTAAGCCATCACCAGTTCCACGGTGCAGAAGTGCTGGTAGTTCCTGGCTTCAATGGCGCGGAAAAGCTGCCTGAGAGGAATGTTGCCGTCTCCGGGCATCATATGGGTATCGGAGCTGCCGTCGCTGTCGATAATGTGCATGTGGCGCAGGCGGTCGCCTAATTTGTCAAAGTAGCTCATGATAGGTTCGCGATTGCAGAAGGGCGGGCAAATATCGCACATGCCAACCAGGCGCGGGGAATTAATGGTGTCGAGCGCGCGCACAAGGTCGTTGCAGGTGACGATGACGTTCGATTCGTACTGGGTTAGGGGCTCAAAGGCGATATCAATATCGATATCTTCGGCGTAATGCGCCAACTCGGTGAAAGTCTTGATGACTCTCTCCCAGATTTCATCGTGGGTCGCTTCGTAGCCGGCGTGGGCAGCGGAAAGCAGGACGAACTTGCCGCCCATCGCCTTTGCCATGTCCATATTCAGCTTGATATAGTCAATGCTTTCCCGGCGCATGGATTCTGAGCCAATCATCGGGTTGTACGGATAGCCGTTGGTCTCAGGGGTGTAGCCGATAATTTCCATGTTGTACTTATCCCGCAGCGCGAGCAGGTCTTTCAGCTGGCCGGCTTTCAGGTCTGGCGCGTAAGCGTGCGGGCGTCCGCCCCAGATTTCGATACCGTCGTATCCAAGCCGTTTCGCGTCCGCGAAGGCGCGCTCCAGTGGATAACGCATATAGCCCATGGTGAACATTCCGATTTTCATTTTAGTTTTCCCTTTCTAAGATAAGTTGATGACAACGCCAATTGGCATTGCTGATAATACTTTTAACGCGAACTTGCCTGCAGCAGCCGCCCTCACCCGGGGAATTCTTCCACTTTGGTATTAACGGTGTGAGTAAGGTGGATGAAATCACCCGGTCTGAAACCGGTTTGCTTGCCAACATTGATTGAAATCAACTGTATAGGCACGATTTCGGCGATTGTGCGCCCAATGCCGCGATTCTTTGGCAGCACAACGGTCGGAAGCAAGGCGGAGCTTTCATTCGCGAACCAGAATACCTTCATGCCCAACCCGGCAGCTTTGACAGCCAAAAACTCGTCTTCCTTGCTGGATTCTTCCTCCCCTTGCATTGCCAGCAAGGTGTATTCCGGGCTGGCCATTTCCACCGCGCCGTGCCAGAACTGCCCGGTTGCCAAGCCTTCCACGTATAGTTTTGGACCTTCCTTGAAACACAATGCGCCCTCAAGGGCAGTGGCGTAAGACGCGCCCCTCCCCAGGATGGAGAGTTTTTTGACGTCCCCGATCGTCTGGTCAAGCTCCTGAATGTGCCAGTCCAGGTCGGTCAAGTAGGTTTCCAAGCCATCAGCAGTGAAGCGTAAGTCTTCCAGAGCCGCATCCACGGGCTTGCCGGCCAACTGGAACGCCATCAGCTGGGTAAGCGCGAGCGTACCCAGGTAGCTGCGGGTTGCGAGCGTTATGTCGTTGCCGGTGTGGATAGGCACGATCAGGTCGGCTGCCAAGCCCAGCGGGCTTTCGGGATAGTTGGTGTTCGCCAGGATAAACGGAGAACCCAACTCAGCACGCCGGTTCAGCAGGCGCGTCATCTCGATGATTTTGCCGCTGTTGGAAATCATCCATAGGATGGTGCGGGAGTTAATCATCGCCGCCGCGTAACTGTTTAATTCGCTGGCATCCACCCAAATCGCGGGCAGGCCAGCCTGCGCCAGCCGCACCCAAGCCGCGTAAGCCGCGAAGAAAGATGAACCCATGCCGGTCAGAATGATGCGGTCAAATTCGCCGGCCTTGTAGCGCCCGGCGAGCGCGCTCAAGGCGTCCGGGTCAAAACCTCTCACGGCGTTGCGCACACCTTCAGGCTGGGAAAGAATGTCGGTAATAAATGGGAAATCTTTGTGCATGCTTACCTCGTCGTAGTTTTCGCTTCGCTTTGTAGCCTCAGCAGCAGCGCGTATGCCCCGCCTACTACACCAGAGTAGTAGCCCAGTTTGGCAGGGAGGATGGTCACTTTATCCGCGGGAACCATGAGCTTGTTTTTCCGCATGGTTTCCTCAACTTCAGGTCTGAGCAGTTCATAAGCCTCAATGACCCCGCCGCTAAGCACAATCATCTCCGGCACGTAAGCAGAAATCAGGTTTAATAATCCGATTGCGAGATACCTGGCTTCCCGCTGCATAATCTCCAGCGCTTTCGGGCTGCCTTTTTCGGCTGCCTTCGCCACAATCGCGCCTGTCACAAATTCCGGCGCGCTCAGGTTCAATTCCTGCAGAAATTCCGGGTTCTCGCGGGCAAACTGGCGGGAATACTCGGTCAGCGCGTCGCCGCTGGCAAGGCTTTCCCAGCAGCCTTTCGCACCGCAATAACACTGCGGGCCGGAGGGGTCGATGATGTGATGCCCGGCTTCCGGATGCGCGCCGTCCATTCCGCGGTAAATCTGACCATCGGTAATCAGGGCGGTGCCTATGCCAGTTCCAACCGTCACCGCGAGCAGGCGCTTGGCGTTTGCACCTGCGCCCTGCCAGTACTCCGCCAGCGCGGCAGCGTCCGCGTCATTCTCCAGCACGCAGGGCAGCGCGTAGTGCGCGCTGACCAACTCGGTATACGGCACGTGCTGCCAGGCGGGGGTGGTATACGGGCTGAGGATTGTGCCTTTATACGGGTCAACGGGACCTGTGGCACCCACTCCAATTCCGAGTATCTCCGGCGAGCCGTTTTCTTTTAGCAGCAAGTCCACCAGGTCAATGGTCGCGCGTGCTCCGGTATCTTCCCGCCGTTCACTCCCCAATCTGCTGCTGCGTACGTCTATCACCTCGCCGCTCTGTGTGACCAGACCGGCGCGGATGTTCGTCGCGCCAAGGTCCACGCCAACCAGAAGCGGTTCTTTGCCGTGGTAGCGGCTTCCGCTCGGTTTAAGGTCGCCAGGCAGATACTTATTCTTGAAAGACGTGGAAAAGTTGACCGAAAAAGCTGCTTTTTCGCTGCGGGTGAAGGACTGGTTATATTCAATGACCTTACCAGCCCTGTTGCGCGTCACGCATTCGAACATCAAAACTGGTGTTGCGGGGTCAATCTTCAGCCAGCGCGCGTCTTTCGCGTCCAGCCAATAAGCCGTCAAAGTCTGCCAGCCGTGGTCGTAGGTATGCCCGTGGAATTCCATGATGTCGAAAAGCGAAAACACTTCCAGATCCATGTACTCCAGATCGGGCAGCAGGGCTTTCGGAGTATAGACATCTTCAATGGAATAAGGTTCGCCGTTGATGTAATACAAGCGGCGCATGTAGAACATCTCATCATCCGGCGCAATTTCAAGCAGCCGGGCGAACTTGGCGCCCGCGGGACGGACAATTTTGGTGAGCATTTTGACCGAGGGCACGCCGCCTTGTTCGCGAATTTTCTGGCGGAAGCCGGACATTGAATCCAGTTCGTGGCGGATCTTCTTCCCGACCACAAAAACACCTTTACCCTGCACGGGTTTCAGCTGTCCTTCCAGTGTGAGCGAATTAATCGCGTTGCGTACAGTCAAGCGGTGGATCCCAAATTCGTCCACCAATTCGCTCTCTGATGGGATCGCGGTGCCGGGTAAATAGACACCCTCCTCAATCCGGGAACGCAGAATTTCCCGAAGTTGGATGTACTTCGGGCTCTGATTCTTATTGTTTATTAGTTCTTCACCCATGGTTCAAAAACCTCCACGACTTCAGCCGCGACCTTTGCGCCGCTGCGCAGCGCTTCATCCAGGCTGCGTCCGCGCAGCACGGCCGCCATAAAGCCAGCCATGTACGCGTCTCCTGCGCCGATTGTGTTCTCGACCTGCGCGGGGAAAATCCCAAAATAATAGAAGCGTTCGCCATCGTAGGCAGCGCTTCCATCCACCCCAAAGGTCCCGACGACGACTTTGGGTCCCTGTTTCCAGGCTTCTTTCATAAAGGCTTCGGCCTCAGCTTTCTTGAGGGAGAAGAAGGCATAATCCACGTAAGGCAGCGTGCGGGCAACCAGCGGATCGTCTTTCTGAGTGGTGTAATCAAAACTGAGCAGCGCGCCGTGCGCCTTTAGCTCTGGCAGATTGCCATCCGCCTTGCCCCAAAAAGCAGTGTGCACCAGGTCGTGCCGGGCGGCAAATTCCAGTTCCTCCGGCGTGAAAACCAGGTCCTGCAGAACGCCTTCCACGTATTCGCCATGCACGCGGTCTTTCCCGTTCATGTCCATGTAGGTAATTGCCGTCGCGCCGTTTCCTACGCGCAAATGGGTGATGTCGAGGTCTTCAGCTTTCAGCGTGTCCAGCATCCAAGCGCCGTTCTGGTCGCTTCCGGTGACGCTGATAAGGGAGGTCGGAAAGCCCAGTTTACGGATATTCACAGCAAAGTCCACGGCATTGCCGGTGGGGTACTGCCTGCCCAATTTGGGGTACACATCAATACAATTATCACCAATCGCCGCGACGCGCATCATTTTCTCCTCAATCCCTATTCAACTGGCCAGGCGCCATTGACCTGGATGGTTACCGCCGCGCTCTGAGCGCCGCTTTCCAGGCAGCTTTTCAAATCCAGACCTTGCAGTACACCGTACAAGAAGCCGGCGATGAAGGAATCTCCGCAGCCCATGGTATCCACGATAGGCACATTGATTATCCCTTGCTCCACAAAAACGCTGCCGTCAAAACCCAGGCTGCCGTTCTCTCCCAGAGTCGCGACAACGTACTTCGGACCTTTGTTCCAACACTTCTGCATGAATTCCCGCAGCTCTGGGCTGTCTTGTTGAAAGGAGAAGAACGCATAATTTACATAAGGCATGGCGATATCGACGCATTCGTGCTGGGGTTGGTCGGAAAAATCAAATGAAATCACCGCGCCGCGTTCGCCAAGCTCTTTCAGGTCGTTCTCAATACGGCTCCAGACGCTGGTATGCAGCAGGTCATGCCCACAGATGAAGGCTTTATCCTCTTCGGACAGGTAAAAATGCTCCATCACGCCTTCGTCATACTTTCCAAAGACCCGGTTGCCGTTATCGAGCGTAATTTCCGTATAGGGAGAGGTGCCTGTTTTGTTGGAAAGGTGAGAGATATCCACGCCTTTGGCAGCCAGGGCTTTCTTCAGTTTTGCGCCGTATTCATCAGTGCCGATGAAACCCACGTAAGAAGCCTCGCCGCCCAAGCGAATCAGGTTCACTGCCACGTTTACGGTGTTTCCGCCGGGGTAGGTTTCACCCTGCTCCAGGTAGACATCTGTGGAATTATCACCGACAGCCGCAATTTTCATAAATTACCTCTCCTCTTTTTTTAATTCACTGATGAACTTTATCTTTTCGGTTCGGGTTACAGATTTAAAAATCTCAATCGGTACATTTTGCGCGTCATAAGTCACGCCGTTCAGGAAGTAACACGCGCTGCCTTCCGGGATTTCCAGCAGGTCAGCCTCCCACTCGTCAGCAAAAGTCAGGCTTATATCTTCGGTGCCCTGACCGAATTCCACGCCGTACTGCTCTTTGTACAGGCCATAAATTGAGAGATTTTCAAAATCATAGTCTTCAATACCAGGAAATCTTTCCATGGGAATGATAGAGGTGTCCAGCGAGACCGGTTCACCATCAATGAGGCGCACACGGATTATCTGAAACACTTCGCTTCCCTTAGCCAGACCCAAGCGCTCAATCATGCGGGGGCTGGCGGAAATAACCGCCTGGCTCACCCGTCGGTTTGTCAGCGTCTTGCCCAGGCTGTTCACCCATTCCGTAAAGGAGCCCAGGTCCTGCAGGTTTCTCACCATACGGGGCTCGGGGATGTAATAATTGACCAGCGGAGTACTTGCCAGGATTCCAGCGGAAATCAGGCGCTTGGCTGCCGCGCGGAATGTCATTCGGTTGCAATTCCAGGCATCGCACAATTGGCGTTCGCTGGGAAGCGCGTCGCCTGGTTTCAGGTTCTGCTCAATGATATAGCATTCGATTTGTTCAGCGATCCTGTCCCTGGGTCTGCTTTCGTAAGCGTCCACATGCACCTCATTTCCCGGGTTATTAAGCTTCGGGGAGCATTTTGCGCAGATACTGCGCTGTTCTTTCGATTGATGTGTGTGGGTCGTTCCAATAAATGGAGTCATTAATCTCGAGCGTGAGGTTTCCAGTGTAATCGTTCCGTTCCAGGGTATCGATATACCCTTGGATTGGCAAGTTGCCATCGCCCAGAATGTAATGCCCGGAAGGATTGCCATCTGCCAGGTGGATGTGCTGCACGCGGCTGCCCAGTACGTCAAAGAAGGTCTGCAGTTCTTCGCCGACTACCGCCATCGCCACCAGGTCCACGCAGCACTGCACCTGGTCAGAGCCAACTTCCTTCATCATCTGGTCAATATCTGCGCAGGTCGTGATCAGGTTGGACTCGTAGGGTTGGAGTTGTTCGACAATCATCTGCACGCCGAGTTCTTCAGCGCGTTTAGCCAACGTGCCCATCGAATCAATGGAGCGCTTCCAGGCATCCTCGCGGGGTTCGTCCAGCAGCCCCCAGCCCGAAGTCACGAACAGACGGTTGGTGCCAAATTCCAGCGCGTCTTCCATGGAACGGGTGAAGTAGCGGATGCTCTTCTGACGGTAATCATCATCCCGGCCAGCCAGATTGATGGGGTAGTTGAGCTGTTCGGGGGTCAGCATGACGACTTTCATGCCGCGGTCTTCGATTTGCTTGCGCATTTTAGCGATTTTTCGGCTGGCGCTGGCTCGGTCTGTGTAATCATCAAAGCTGTAATGCGGATCTCCCGCCCACAGTTCAAGGTACTTCAGACCGCATTTTTCGATGGAATCAAGCACAAACTCGAAGGAATGGTGCCAGTACTGCACCGTCATCACTGAAATGTTCTGCATGCTAATCCGGGACATAATTCTCCATTCACAAAAGCTTAATTAGATGAGTAGTAAATAATGTTATACCATAAAAACAGATAAGATACAAGGTTTTTTCACAACGCAAGGGTTAACTGGCATTTTTTCGGAAATTGTTCTTCGCGGAGAAACAGAACTTGAATTGCACAGATAATCTAGGGCGTTGACTTCGCTGGTCGCCTATAGTATTACCAATCGAACCGGATGTTCACCGGTTCACACGGGAGTACAAATGACAGAGAACAAGAAACGGGTGCCCTGGTATCTTTGGCCGTTCTGGCTGATTTACCAGCTTACGCTCGGCATCCTCAAAATCACCGGCCGCATCCTGGGCGCTGTGCTCGGGCTGGTCGTTCTGATCCTGGGCGCGCTGCTGTGCGCGACGGTGATCGGCGCGATCCTGGGCGTACCGTTGATAATCCTGGGCGTGATGATGATGGTGCGCTCAATCTTTTGAGCGCGCCTCAAAATCAGTTCACTTTGCCGCTGCCAGGCTGTTTTTTAGCCTGGTCAGCGCGTCCACTGGCGTTGGGTCCACGCCGTACGCGAGCGCGAGATAGTAAGAAAGGTAATCCCCAAACTGCAGCAAACTCCACATTTGCGCCAGGCGGCTCTGCCCTCTGGCCTGCACCGCGTCCACACCAGCCCCCGCCATCAGAAAAGCTTGCTGCGTGGCGGCCAGCCTTAACGCGTTGCGTGGATGGTCCAACCCAGAGCGCAAGAACAGCGCGGAGGTCCTCTCCAGCAGGCTCACAGGGAATTCCAGACCTGCCAGGGTGTTATGGTTGGATTCAGGCAGTCCCTCAAAGACAGCCCAGGCTTTTGCCAGTTCGTTAATCTGGGTCTTCCAGCGCCGCGCGACCACTTCCAACTCCCCTGCCGCAAAGACCACCACATTCCGCTCCATCAGCTGACCCGCCAGGCGTTTGGCGGGGTTCGCGCTCAGGTCAGACGCCTCGCTGAGCTGCGCCCTGCCCTCCCTGAGGACCGCGAATGCCTCCTGCAGCTCGT
>CAZPWL010000079.1:6408-8347 GCA_964590535.1 uncultured Anaerolineaceae bacterium | reverse complement strand
ACCGCCGACCTCACGGTCCCGAACCGTGCGCTCTATCCGGGCTGAGCCACGCCCCGCAGGATTGGTATTATACCATTTCTGGTTTTTCAGGCAAGCCAAAAAATGAGCAAGAAAATTCTCATTTTGACCTCTTTGCTCTGAGAATTGCTTAATAGAATGGGTGTTTAGCTTGAATTGGAGAAGCTTAGATGAGCTTATTGGATTTCGATAAATCTCAAATCGCGCCGGTCCGCCCAAATTGCCTTTCCAAAAGCGCGGCGCTGAGATGTATCATAGTTGGCCTGCCGTGCGGGCAGGTGCGCGGGGATTGGCTGGCTTCCAGGTTCAGGAGAAGCGCTTTCTGCTCGCTCTCCGAAAGGACCTTGCCGGCTTTGACAGCCAGGCGCTTGCACACCCGTCCAGCGATTTTCGCCTCAATTTCAGCGGCCAGGGGTTCCTCATCTTCCTCAAAGTCCTCAACCAGCGCCTGGAGCACCGCTTTTGGGTCCCCATCCGCGAAAACCGCTGGCACAGACCGAACCAGGAAAGTATTCGGACCGAAATCCTCCACCTCAAAGCCCAATTTTCGCAGTACCGGCAGCTGCTGCGCGAGGGTCAGCGCTTTTTCCGCCGAGAACTCCAGCGCCGCTGGCTGAATTAAGGTTTGGATTGGCACTGCTGCGGCATGAAATTGAGCCATAAGTTGGTCAAAAAGGACGCGCTCATGGGCCGCATGTTGGTCAATCAGGTATAAGCCGTCCGGTCCTTCAGCTATCAAGTAAGTCGCTGCCACCTGACCAATTAGCCTCAGCAGAGGCAGCCGCTCCATCGGAAGATAATCCTGCGGGCGGGCAGTTTCGGGCGAAGCAGCCGCATCAGCCCAGGCACCAGCAGACGCCAACGGAGCTAAATCCATTCCACCCTCATCCAGGTTGGCTTGTCTCCCCCACAGGTTAGCTGGGCGGAGCTCAGGAATGGGCGAATAAGCCAACAGCCCCCTGCGAATTGCCCGCTGCAGCGCGCTGAAAACCTGGTCGGAATCCCGAAAGCGGACCTCAGCTTTGGAAGGGTGAACATTCACATCCACCTGCCCGGCAGGCAGCTCGATGAACAGCACTGCCACTGGGTAACGACCAACCATCAGCAGGGTGTTGTACGCTTTAATCACCGCCGCGGTCAGGGCTGCGTCCTGCACCCAGCGACCATTTACGAAGAATGTGATGTCTTTTCGATTAGAGCGGTTGAGAGAAAGATTGCTGATGAAGCCGTTTATCCGGATTTCGCGGTCGGTGAAAGTAATCGGCAGCAGCTGCTTGCTATCCTGCGCGCCAAATAGCTCCTGCAAGATCTCCATCTGGTTGCCGCTGCCCGTGGTCTTGAATATCGGGCGTTGGTCCTGGACAAGAGTCCAGCGGATCTGCGGGTAAGCTAACGCGTAACGGGTGACCAGCCCCGTAATCTGGCGGTTCTCGGTGCTGTCTGATTTCAGGAATTTCATGCGGGCAGGCACGTTGAAGAACAAATCCTCCACCCGAACCTCGCTGCCGGTGGGTGCAGGTACCGATCCTGACGCTCCCATCACGCCGCCATCTACGCGAATGCGGCATCCCGCCTCTTGACCTTCAGTCTTGGAGGTCAGCGTTAGGCGCGCGACTGAGCCGATTGAAGCCAGCGCCTCTCCGCGAAAGCCCAGGGTATGGATCGCGAACAGGTCCTCAGCGGTCTGCAGCTTGCTGGTGGCGTGCCGTGCCATTGCCAGGGGCAGCTCTTCTGCTGGGATGCCCGAACCGTTATCCGCCACCGCGATCAGGCGTTTTCCAGCTTCGGCTGTCTCAACGGAGATCGCGCTGGCACATGCGTCGATGGCGTTCTCAATTAATTCCTTCACCGCGGAAGCCGGTCGTTCGACCACTTCACCCGCGGCAATCTGGGAAGCTATCGTTTCTGGCAAAATTCGAAT
>CAZPWL010000079.1:0-6308 GCA_964590535.1 uncultured Anaerolineaceae bacterium | reverse complement strand
GAACCTTCTCGAGCGCAACTTAAGCAGGACCTGATATTTCAGTTAAAATACACTGGTTATGGAAATTTCTGAACATATCAACGGCATCCTGAATACGCTGCCTGAGAAGCCCGGCTGCTACCTGATGAAAGACGCGGCGGATACGATCATCTACGTCGGGAAAGCCATCAACCTCAAAAACCGGGTGCGCTCCTACTTCCACGAGTCGGCAGACCATGCCTTTAAGACCCGCCAGATGGTCAAAAAAATCGCGGATATTGACATCATCGTGGTTAATTCTGAGCTGGAAGCGCTGATCCTTGAAATGAACCTGATCAAGGAGCACCGCCCGTTCTACAACGTGCGCTTGAAGGATGACAAGCGTTATCCTTACATCAAAATCCACTGGGCGGATGATTTCCCCAAGCTGACCATAACCCGCCTGATGGTCGAAGACGGCTCGCGTTACTTTGGCCCGTATACATCGGTTTGGGCAGTACACCAGACGCTGGACATTCTGCGGAAAATCTTCCCTTATCTGACCTGCGCCCGGGAAATCACAGGCAAAGACCCGCGTCCATGCCTGTATTACGACATTAAGTTGTGCTCCGGGCCTTGCATCGGTGCAATAGATAAGGTCTCCTACCGTCAGATGATCGACGACCTGAGCAAGTTTCTGGAGGGCAGGACCGAACCGGTGATGAAGCGCCTTCAGACTGAGATGCTGTCCGCCTCCGAGAATTTAAACTACGAGCGCGCGGCGGCCTTGCGCGACCAGATCCAGAGCATTGAACACGTGGTGCAGCGTCAAAAGATCATTTCCGACGATCAGAAAGACACGGATATCGTCGCCCTGGCGCGTACAGACGGCGAAGCTTGCGTGCAAATCTTCTTTGTGCGTTCGGGCAAGCTGATCGGGCGCGAGTACTTTATCCTGGAAGGCACGGAGGATGAGAAGAACGAAGCCATCCTGAAGGAATTCATTAAGCAGTTCTATTCTCAGGCTGCCTTCATCCCCAACCGCGTGCTGCTGCCAACCGAGGTTGAAGAAGCCCGAATCATTAAGGAGTGGTTGAACACCCGCCGCAGCGGTGAAAAAATTGAAATACAGGTACCCAAGCGCGGCAAGAATAAAAGTCTGGTGGACATGGCAACCGAAAATGCCGTTGAAACCCTGAAAGCGTTGGAGACGCGCTGGAAAGCAAACAAAGATCGACAGCATCAAGCCCTCGCGGAGCTGCAAGCCGCGCTGAACCTGCCCGAGCCCCCCAACCGGATCGAGTGCTACGACATCTCGAATACCATGGGCACCGCCAGTGTCGGAAGCATGGTGGTGTTCGAGCAGGGCGTCGCCAATAAAAAACTCTACCGGCGCTTTAATATCCGCAGCGTGGAAGGTCCGGACGACTTTGCCTCGATGGAAGAGGTGCTCCGCCGGCGCTTCAACCACTATCACAGCGCCCAGGCGGAAAAAGATTTGCCGGGGAAAACGCCGGATCTCTCCTTCAGCATTCTTCCAGACTTGCTTATTGTGGACGGCGGAAAAGGTCAGCTTGGTCGCGCGGTAAAAGTGCTAAGCGAGCAGGAGCTGGAAGGGCGTTTCGCGCTGGTTGGGCTTGCCAAGCAGGAAGAGGAACTCTTCTTACCCGGTCAAACCAATTCGGTGCGCCTGGAAGAGCGTTCTCAGGGTCTGTATCTCATCCAGCGCATCCGCGATGAAGCGCACCGCTTCGCGATCACCGCGCACCGCAACCGACGTGGTAAAATCGGGTTGACTTCGCGCCTGGATGCAATCCCCGGTCTTGGACCAGCCCGCCGCAAAGAGCTAATCCTGCGCTTCGGTTCAATCGAAGCAATTCTGGCCGCCAAGCCGGAGGAAATCGCGGGCATCAAGGGCATCAGTCTGGAGCTGGCGCATCAAATCAAAGCGCAATTGGAGTAACATGGCAAAAAAGCACTCACAAGCAAATTCATCCCGGATCATCATGGCAGTCCTCGCGCTGACCATTATTCTGGCAATGGTTCTTTCCCTGGTTCGTTTTTAAACAAGCGGTCATGGAAAATTTTGACAGAATCGGCGCGGAATTCATCCTCAATTCCAGCTACAGCCACATGGAAGCCACGCCTGAGAGGCAAGACGCTCCGTTTCCTGACTATTTACCTCCTAAGCTGCCAGAATCTGACCAGATTCTGCTCCCCGACCCTGCAGAAATTGCGCTTGGTCACACCGACCTGCGTCAGATCCTCGAGCAGCGCCGCTCTGTAAGGCGGTACGACGAGAACACCGCCTTGACGCTTGAAGAATTATCGCTGCTACTTTGGCTCACCCAAGGAGTAAAAAGGGTTTCTGAAAAGACAGGTTTGTCGCTGCGTACGGTTCCCTCCGCTGGCGCGCGCCATCCTTTCGAAACTTATCTGGCAGTACGGCGCGTGGAAGGTCTTAATAACGGTGTTTACCAGTTCATCGCGCACAAACACACACTCCTGCCCATCTTTACAGGAGAGGAAATCCTTGAACAAATCGGCGCAGCGACCGGCAACCAGGCTCAGGTTCTGACTGCCGCCGTGACCTTTATCTGGGTTGCCTGGCCTTATCGCACCAGCTTTCGCTACGGCGCGCGCGCCTATCGTTATCTTTTTCTGGACGCAGGCCATGTTGGTCAGAACCTGCACTTAGCAGCGGAGAGTATTGGCTGTGGGGTTTGCGCGATTGGCGCTTATGAGGACGAAGCGGTAAACGCGGCGCTCGGACTGGACGGCCGGGAGCAGTTTGTGATTTATATGGCCTCGCTCGGAAAAAAGCCGCTCAATCCGCCTTTATGAGCACTAAATTTCCATTCATTGTCCTGATTTGCGCAAGTTCGGAGTGGCGGTCTGTTTTAGCGCTCCTCCATCCTGAAGAATTGGGAACCACCCCGTTCGGAGAGACCTTCACAGCGCGGATCGGCGAGCAGGATGTGCTCCTGGCGCACAGCGGCTGGGGTAAGACTGCTACAGCCGCTGCCTGTCAGCACCTCATCGATCTCCACCATCCCCGCCTGATGATAAATCTTGGCACCTGCGGCGGGCTGGCCGGGTATGCCGAAGTTGGTGAAGTCCTCCTGGTGGAAGAAACCGCCATGTACGATATTGTTGAAAGCATGTCCGACTACGCAGCAGCGTTGGAGCGTTACCGCACCCGCGCGGACCTGAACTGGCTGCCTGCTTTGCTTCCACAAAGCGTGCGAAAAACGCGAATCGTATCAGCGGATCAGGATATTCAGACCCAAAATTTCGACCTGATCGCGGAGTATTTCCAGGCACCCGGCGCTGATTGGGAATCAGCCGCTTTTGCCTGGACCGCGGCAAAAAACAATACGCCCTGGCTCATTCTGCGGGGCGTAAGTGATTTGGTCAGCAAAGAAGATTCAGAAACGTATCACAATGTGGAACTCTGGCGGGAACGCACAGCCCGGATTATGACAAATCTTCTGGGCTTGCTTCCCTGGTTCCTCGGCTGTTTCCCTAATTAGCCTTAAGCAAATTGAACGGCGCTCTACCCTAAATGGGCGCGTTCTTCTTCCACAATGCTGTGATCCAGCTTTTTAACCAATGGTTGAGGTAAATTGAACGGTCTTCCGCCGGACAGTTCCGAGGGCTGCCACAGGTCGCTGCCACTGCCGCTCAAGGAATTCTTCGCGTCATAAATCAGGATGGTATGGTTTCCAAGTCCGTCTTCTATCGCCTGCGTGGTCTGGCTTCCAAACAGCGGCTGCTCATAGCCCAGCATTTGGTGCAAGTTTTCTGAGGTAAATGGAATAAACGGGGCAAACATCAATTTCAACCAGTCAATCGCCTGAATAGCAGTAAAGACGGATTTGGCGGCTTCCGCCTTGTCGGTCTTTATTTCAAACCAGGGCGCATGCACATCCAGGTATTTGTTCACTTCTGACGCCAGACTCATCACTTCTGAGAGCGCGTCGCGCAGCTGCACGCGATCCATTTTTGCGGAGACGCTACCAAAACCAGCCCGGATGGTATCGAGCAAAGACCGGTCAGAATCGCGCAGCTCACCTGGCTGCGGGATGACCCCTTCCCAGTGCTTGTAGGTGAACGCCAGCACGCGGTTCACGAGGTTGCCCCAGGTGGCGACCAGCTCATTGTTATTGCGTTGGTAAAACTCCTCCCAGTCCCAATCCGTATCCCGGCTTTCCGGCATGGCGGTCGTCAGATAATATCGCAGGGGATCCGGGTCGTAACGCTCAAGGAAATCTAAGCCCCAAACTGCCCAGTTTTTGCTGCCGCTGATTTTCCGACCTTCCAGGTTCATGAACTCATTGGCTGGCACGTCATAAGGCAGTACCAGCGGCTGCGGATTCTGCGCGCCGTATGCTTTGTCGATGCCGTCGCGAAAGCCGATAAGCTCTGCTGGCCAGATGACCGCGTGAAAGGGAATGTTATCTTTTCCGATGTAGTAAAACGTTTTTGCGTCCGGATTGACCCACCAATCGCGCCAGGCTGCTTCATCCCCGGAAAGCTTTGACCATTCAATGGCTGCCGAAAGATATCCAATGACCGCCTCGAACCAGACATAAAGGCATTTTCCCTGCCAGCCTTCCAGCGGCACGGGAATTCCCCAGTCCAGATCTCGGGTGATCGGCCGTCCCTTCAGGCCGTCTGTCAGAATTTGACCAAGCGATTGCCGAACGACATTCGGGCGCCAATACGATTCCCGCGCCTTGAGAAAAGCCACGATTTCGGGCTCCAGGCTGGAAAGATCCAGATAGAAATGCTCGGTTTCTTTCAGTACCGGCGTAGAGCCGTCAACCTTGGAGCGCGGATTCTGGAGCAGTTCAGGTTCCAGCATGTGGCCGCACTTTTCGCATTGATCCGAGCGCGCGTCAGGATTGCCGCATATGTAACAAGTGCCCTCAACATAGCGATCGGGCAAAAAGCGCTGCTGCGCCGTGGAAAACCACTGCTTTTCGGTGGCGGTGTATAAAAAGCCGTTTTCTTTTAGCGTAGTGAATGCCAGCTGTGAAACCTGAAAGTGATTCTGAGTGTGCGTACTGGTGAAAAGGTCATAGGTCAACCCCAGCTTCTGGAACAATTCCAGAAATCTGGAATGATTGGCGCGGTAAACCTCCAGCGGAGTAGTCCCCAACGCGTCAGCTTTGACAGTAATCGGGGTGCCGTGAGAATCCGAACCCGAAACCATGAGCACATTGCGGCCGCGCATGCGGTGGTAGCGCGCGCATATATCCGCGGGCAAATAGGAACCGGTCAGATTCCCGACATGGATATCAGCGTTCGCGTAAGGCCAGGCAACAGCAATGAGTATGTTTTCAGTCATGGTCTATCCTCCGGAGGAAATGCCAGAAAATTCTATCATGAAACAAAGGCGCCCAGTATCGGGCGCCTGACAAGTTTTCTTGAATTATTGGTTATCGTTAGGTTTACTGCGCGTCCGGCAGGATTATCCGTCGGTCGGTGTGAGGGCAATCAGCCACGTTCAGGTTCTGACCGCACTCAACACACACGCCTTTGCAGTCTGGTTTACAGAGGTGGTTGATTGGAATTTCCAGCAGGAGATAGTCCCTGAAGATGTCAGCGAGGTCGATGTATCCGTCCGTCGGCACCAGTTGGTCCGTCTCCTCCTGGGTGCGTTCAGGGAAGTAAAACAACTCCTCGAATGACGTGGCCACAGGCACGGTGCTTTCCGTCAGGCAGCGCACGCACTGCGATTGAATATCGCCGCGGAGCTCAGTCTGAAGCAATAATCCTTCCCGCGTGCGGGAGAAGCGGTAAGCCGCCTGAAGGTTAAACACGTTCAAGTCCGGTTCGAGGAATATTTCTGGGAACTCAGCGTGAAAATCACGGGAGAAACCACTCGGCTTATTAAAGAAAAATCCGACATTCGCGCGTAAAGAGTAATGTTGTTTTTCCATTGGCAAAGTACAATTCCTAAGTAATAATGGGATTATAACATGCCCCTATTTTCTGCTTTGGAGAAGCTTAGACGGATGAAAGATCTGCTGCTCGCGACTACCAACCCTGGAAAAATTCAGGAAATTAAAGCCATCTTATCCGGCGTTCCACTGCGCATCCTCAGCCCTGCAGAGATGAACCTGCGCCTTACCGTCCCCGAGGACAGTGGCACCTACGCCGGCAATGCGTCCCTGAAAGCGACAGCATTTGCGCTCGCTGCAGGCTTGCCAACCCTTGCAGATGACTCCGGTCTGGAAGTTGAAGCCCTGGGCGGAGAACCTGGCATCCATTCCCACCGCTTTTCTCCCAGCTTGTCCGCTTCGGACCGCGACCGTTGCCTTTACTTGCTGGAAAAACTGAAG
>CAZPWL010000078.1:4962-8549 GCA_964590535.1 uncultured Anaerolineaceae bacterium | reverse complement strand
TCGTTGGCTGGAATATCGGTCATATCGTGTCCGTAGTGGATGTAACGGACGAACCCGGCTTTGTCGACGATAATCTGCCCGGGCATGCGCCCTAACTTGAAAAGGTTGACCTGTTGACCCATAAGCTTGAGAACGGAGTGCGTTGGATCAGGCAAGCCAACAAAAGGCAGCTTTTCTTTAGTAAAGTAAGTGGTGAACGCTTCAGAACTTTCGGGTCCAATCACCACAATCTGCGCGCCGGCAGCAATAAATTTTTCGTAGTCACGACGCAACTGCGTCATATGCCGCTGGCAGAATGGTCAGGTAAATCCGCGGTTCAGAACAAGAATAGCATGACTAACGCTTTTGAAATCTGACAACATTACAGGTTTCCCATTTACATCCAGTAGTGTGAAATCCGGAGCAGGGAGGTTAAGCGTGACAAGAGACATATAAATCCTTTCTAAAAACCACGGGTTTGACCGATATACGGAGCTTGCTTTCCGGCGACAAACTCATCCACGCCGGGTCCGCCAAGACGGCGAAGCCGCCAGATTCCGTACAGGTAACTGGCGACCAGCACAATTAATGTGACCGGCCAACCGAGCAGAGCGTTCACCCAGCCAAGTGTACTGGCATCACCTCTGAGGTAAAGCAGTATCTGCAGAGCCAGGCGCAAGGTGAAAAACAACAGCCAAAACCAGGTAACCTCAGTGTAAGCAGGTTTTACCTGGGCTGACCAGAACCATTCCAACGGCCATCCGCGTGTGAGATGGCTTGCCCAGGCTGCCAACGGTTTTGCAATCAGCAGGGAGAGGAGAGCCAGGGCAGTAATTAGGGCTCCACTGATGATGGCGGGAAGGTAGTAATTCGCGGCTCTGCGGGTCAGAAGCGCCAAGCCTGCAGCTGCAGCCACCGCGCCGAGACCAAAAAGCGCGTAGCGCCACTGCTGCTTGCGTGCCAGGCGCAAACCAAATAGCAGGACGGCCAGGCCTGCTGCGCAGAGCGCGGCCATTTGCAGCCCCCATAGCGCGTTCGCGCCTGCGAATACCAACGGAGGAAGCAGGGCATCCAATGTCTTACCGCTCAAGACGCCCTTGAGCTCATCCAGAATCTCGCCGCTTTTTGTCTGCATCTGCTGCTTTCCAAGAGGTCGTCACAAAACAAGGATGACGCCAAGCACGATTTCAGTTACCAGGCTGATGATGTTGGATTTGACCACGGATTTGTCAATGAACATCGAAACAAAGCGGACGACCGCGATGGTCAGATACATAACCCCGAGCATCTGATACGTTTGCGGGATGCGAAAATATAGGACCATAACCCCCAGCGCGATAAAAAGCGCTCCAAGTATGGAACGTATTTCGGTAACACCGCGGCCGCTGTCCGCGCGTAGGCCTGTAAACTCGTATACTGCCGCAGGCCGGACAAGCGACAGAAAGCCTGTCAAGATGGTAGCTACTGCAGCGATAATTTTTAGTATATCCAGTGCTTTTTCCATATCATTTACTCCTTTGGGTTAATTCTCCAACAGCTTTCAGGATCTTTTCTTTCTGCTTGCCAAGGAAGAAATCAAGCCAGTCTCCATTGCCGCGGTAAATTTGAAGCAGGACATACAGGCTTGCGGTGAAGAAACCCAACACCATCATTAGTATCACCCAGACGATCGCCAGGAATGGATTCTTTTCCCGGAAAACTATCCAGGCTGAAAAAAGAATAAATCCCACATAGAGGTCCACCATGGATACCCTTCCCCAGGGATTGGCAAGGATCATCGCGCCATCTTTGCCGAAATCACCCTGAGTCAATCCATAGATAAGGATTCCTGTCATGGCGAGCAGACCAAACCACGCAACAATTTTCGCAATTTTCACAGGAAACCTCAGCTTTTGTTTTGGTTGATTCGCGGAAACCAGGGAATAAAGGCGTTCGTTTCCTGCGCGTATTCACGGTAGCCGGGTTTTTCCGCGATCAAAGTTTTCTCCAGCATCGCTACGCCCGAGACGTTTACCAAAAAGTGCGTCATCAAGATGGGGCTGAAAATGACCCACCATGCGCCAGCGGCTAGCGCAATAAGATAATAAGCCCACCACTGGGTCGCGTCTCCAAAGTAATTCGGATGACGCGTAAAGCGCCACACACCAGTTTTAAGCAGTTTGCCCTTGTTTTCAGGATTCTTGCGGAAACGGGTGAGCTGAATATCCCCAACAGACTCAAAGAAAAATCCAAGCGCCCAAATCAGGACAGCCAGATAGTCGAGCCAGATTAGTTTTTCAGGCTGACCCGTGAGTTGGGCGGCTGTGAGGGGGGATGAGATAAGCCACATCAACAAGCCCTGGGTCAGGAAGACTTTAAAGAAACTGCGCCACCACCAACTGTCGCCGTTCTCCGCGCGCCACTTTTTGTAACGAAAGTCTTCTCCTTTGCCTTTGTTTCTGAAAAAAATGTGCAGCGAGAGACGCAGCCCCCATATGGTCACCAAAACAGCTATCAGCCAGTGACGCGGGGTAATGTTCGCAAGGGTGTTTGAAAAAGAAACCCATACAGACATGACAAAACCCGCGCCCCAAATGATGTCCACGATGCTGCTGTCTTTCAGAACCAGACTGAGAACCCAAAAAGAAGTCATCAGTCCCAAAATCCATAAACCTACTTGCGAGTGTAATTCGATAAATTCTAAAAACATTTTCCTGTCCTCTTTTAAGTATTACCGGGTTTCTTTTTCAATCCAATTGATGCAAAGTGCGCCAGGACCCACATGCGCGCCAAGCGCTGGATTGACTTCGTTGATGTAAGGTTCCTGAAGATCTGGAAAACTCAAGCGCAGGTCAGCCAATAATTCTGCTACCTGGAAAGCCGCGTTGGCATGCGAGATGCCGAAAACTTCAGCAGTCGGGATAACCTCCAGAGCGCGCTTGAGCACCCGCTGATAAGCCTTGGATTGGGTCCGCGCCATTTCCATTCTCGAGACATAGTTGTTCATTTTGAGGATAGGCTTGATTCCCAATAAACTTATTACGCTGTGTTGTATGGCAGTAATTCTGCCGCCCTTGAGCAGGTGGTCGATAGTGTCCAGCTTGGCAAAGGCATGCGCTCTTGGGATGACGCGGTTGAGTTCTTGCTGAACTTGTTCAACGCTGCCGCCGTTTTTCGCGATTTTTGCGGCTTGAATCACAATCAAACCCAAGGCCAGGGAAAGGTTGCCTGAGTCCACAACGTAAACTGGAATTTTTGTGAAGAGCGAGGCAGCCTCACGCGCGGAACTGTAGACTGCGCTGAGCGATCCGGCAATGTGGATGGAAAAAACCGCGCTTGCACACGCGTCCGCCAATCGCTGATAGACCTCGATAAACTGCCCCGGTGAAGGCGCGGCAGTGGTTGGGTGGGGGTCCGCGCTTGGTAAGGCTGAATAGAACTCCTGGCGGCTAAGGTCCAGCATGTCGAGATAGCTCTTACCGTTCATGTTCACGTAAAGCGGAACTACCGAAATATCCAGTTCCTCGCGGGCTTGCTGGGGAATATCGCTAGTGCTGTCGGTCACAATTTTGATGCTCATCGTAATTTCCTACCCATTTTTTTACAATTTTAACAGAGTGTTAGTTTGT
>CAZPWL010000078.1:0-4862 GCA_964590535.1 uncultured Anaerolineaceae bacterium | reverse complement strand
GCTCATCGTAATTTCCTACCCATTTTTTTACAATTTTAACAGAGTGTTAGTTTGTGTTGCATTAAAGTATATACAAAGATTATGCACTTGAATATTACCGCCCGAAATTTGTTAATTCAGGTTCTGTAGCTCTGCAAAACACGTTGCTTATTTTAACCAAATCTGAAGAATTTTCGGCTTTTAAACCCAAATTCGACCTATTTCAGCGCGATAGACATCCAAATTTATTTCGTTAAGCAATTTATTTAAAAAGCAAGAAAAGGAATTAACCTTTCACCGCGCCACCGAGCATGCCGCGAATGAAGAAGCGCTGGAAGAGAATGTACACAATCACCGTCGGTACAGCGACAATCAGTGCGCCGGCTGCCAAGAGGGGAACATTTGCTGTGTACTTCCCCTGAAAAAAGGCCAACCCGACCGGCAGGGTGCGCAGAGTTTCATTCTGGATGAGCACCAGCGCCAGCAGAAATTCGTTCCAGGTCCACATGAATATCAACACAACCAGCGTGGTAACGGAAGGTTTAGCCAGCGGCCACAGCACCCGCCAGAGTGTTTGCCAGCGGCTGCAGCCGTCCATCGCGGCCGCGTCCACCAAATCGCGCGGCGCGGTTTCAAAGAAGGAGGTCATCCACAGCGTACCGAACGAGACACTGAGACCGATCTGCGGCAGAATCAGCGCCCAATAGCTGTCTCGCAGCCCTAACAAATCCAGAAAATGATAAAGTGGAATAATGACCGCTTCAAACGGCACCATATATCCGAGCAGAACAAGCGGAAAGAGCCATTTTTTTCCTGGCAGCGGCAGGAGTCCAAAAGCGTAACCTGTCAGCACCGAAAGAAAGACGCTGGCAATCACCACAGCGGCGGAGACGATGACGCTGTTCTTGAAGAAGATGTTAAAACGCCCCGTGAACCAGGCTTGTCTGAAATTTTCTAAGTTCCAGGTCTGCGGAAGGCTAAAAGGACCCTGGATCAGTTGGGTGTCGGTCTTGAACGCGCCAAGTAGCAACCCTGAGATTGGCAGCAGCACAATTAACGAGAAAAATAGCAGGACCGCATAGCGGGGAACGAGCTTTTTGGTCTGGCTGTTCATGCGTCTGCCTCGCCATTTCCAGTCTGCAATCGACGGATGAGCAGGGAAATCACCAAGATAATCAGCATCAGCACTGTCGCTATTGCTGAAGCGTATCCAATCCTGTTCTGCTGGAAAGCGGAACGGTAAATCAGGAAGCCAACAACCAGCGTTGCATTGCCTGGCCCACCGCGTGTTGTAACATATACCAGGTCGAAGACGCGCAGCGCGGCAATAATAGTGGTGACCAACGCGACGCCGATTTCCGCTCGCAAACCGGGAATGGTGATGTGCACAAACTGCTTGAAGGCATTCGCGCCGTCAAGGCTGGAAGCCTCGTAGTATTCCTCGGATATGTGCTGCATCCCAGCCAGAAAAAGGATCATACAAAATCCGTATTGCACCCACGTGCCGATGGAACCCACCGCTGGCAGTGCCAAAGTAAAGTCACCCAACCAGGCACGCGTCAGTCCGCTCAAGCCCAGGGTATTCAGCAGTATGTTCAAGGGTCCAAACTGCGGATTAAAAATCCAACGCCAGATGACGCCAACCACTACCATGCTGATGACCTGGGGTAGGAAGAGGATAGTGCGGAAAAAAGTCATCCCGGGCAGCGCTCTTCGACTGAGAACGGATGCCAGCAGAAGACCGACCAACACCGGCAAAACACAGTAAAACAGAATGAACACCAGATTGTGCAAAAACGCGCCGGTGAATTGAGGGTCTGAGAAGACCACCTGGTAGTTTTCAAATCCAACCCAGGTGCGCTGCGCGCTGAATCCGTTCCACTCATAAAAACTGGTTCGAACCGTTTCGAGAATGGGGTAGAAGGTGAAGGCAAGGTAGATGATTAAGCCAGGCAGCAGGTAAAGCCACCCTGTCCATTTGTTTTCGCCTGGGTAAGCCTGGTTTGAGCGCATGCTGTATAAAAGGCAGCCGGCGCTTGTTTTAAGCGCCGGCTGCGACAAAGATAGTTACTTGTTCAGATAGGCTTCGTAGTCTTTCTGAACGGCTGACACAAAGTCTTCGGGGGTGCTGATGCTGCCGAGAAGTTTCTGCAGTTCCGCCACGAGCGTGTCGTAGAAAGTGGGGGTAGCCCAGTCAATGTAGTGACCGACGGCATTTCCCTTGTTGATGGCATCCCAGGCTTTGAGCGTGTCGCCAAAGAGGTTGTCAGTGTCAATATCCGCGCCCTCAGGCAGGGACATGGCGGGGAGCATTCCGGCTTTTGCCCAGAGTTCCGAGGCGCGCGGGCTGATCATCCAGTTGAGGTACTCTGCGGCAAGCTCAGCTTTGGTGGTAGTGCTGCGGATCGCGAAGGGAATTCCCACGCCGCCGATAGCCAGCGCGGTTTTGCCTTCAAAGGGCGGCATGAGGAAGAAGCCAAACTCCTGGTCGGTGTCATTCACCAACTCGCCCGCCAGCCATGAACCTGTGATAGTCATGGCGCCGCTGCCGGTTTTGAAGAGGGCATTGCTGTCGTCGTAGCCGATACCCGGGTAGCCTTCGGAGAAGTAACCGGCTTTTGCCCACTCTTGCAGGATAGCCGCCGCCTTAACGTTCTCCTCGGTTTTGACGCTGACGTTATTTACGCCGTAGGTCAGATTGTTGATGTAATCCAGACTGACCAGCAGGTGTTGGATTGCGCTGAATTCGTGAATGGCGTTCCAACCGTCCAGACTGCCAAAGGAAATAGGAGTTTCTCCGCTCTCCTTGATTTTTGCAAGCAGGGTTTCAAATTCTTCGAAGGTCTGGGGAACTTCCCAGCCGTTCTTTTTAAACATCGTTTTGTTGTAATACACCCCAACAACTTCAGCAGTCGGGCTCACGCCAAACAGGTTGCCCTGTCCGAAGGTCTTGCCATCGGGGGTGAAACTGTTGCGGCTGGCGACCGATGTGGAAAAAACCGACCCCCAGTTGTATTTAGCAAGGTAGGAATCCAACGGCAGCAGCAAGCCGGCTTCGACCATCGCGCCCATGTCACTGCGTCCTTGATTGACCTGAGCGACGTCCGGACCGTTTGCTTCAGTCAAAGCGAGTTTAAGCGTTACTTTGAGGTCATCCAGGGTCTTGACCACGCGTTCGATTTTGACGCCAGGATGAGCAGCTTCGAATTCCGCGTTGAGTGTATCCATCACCTGGCTCTCAACATCGCGGTAGAACTGATCCCAAACAACCAGAGTGGTTTCTTCTGTAACCGGCGCCTGTGTTTCAGCTGGCTTTTTGCTGCCCTGGCAAGCGCCCAGGACAAAGGCAAACACCAACAACAGCGCAACTGCCAAACGAATCTTTTTCATATTGCTCCTTTTTCGAGACCAAAAGTTAAGAAAATTATACCTTACCAGCACCAGGCATTCACTTGATTATACAAACCCAGATGAAGCTTCGAGCCTGTCAGTACAAGATAGATTCCTACCCGAGCAGATTTCCGCGTGGATATCATCTTCTTGTTATAATCTCCTAATAAATCCATAACTTTCTTCGCTTGTGCAGTTGGAGAGATATGACGATTGGGCAGATGGATTTCAAGAGAATCAGGCGGCATTTTTCAGAAAACCGGCTTTCCGGAAAATTCGGGATGTTTTACACATCGGGTGAATCGTAAACTGGACAGAGGTCCAGTTTTTATTTCTATTGGCAGGTATGCAGGAAAGGGAGAGATAAGGTGGACAAACAGGAAGCAAGCTCATTAAAAGAAGCGTTTTCGCACCTTTCGTGGCAGTTGTTGATGGTCACAGAGAATGCTGCTATCGCCGCGGCGCGCTCAGCGGGCAGGGGCGATAAGAATCTGGCGGATAAGGCTGCAGTCGATGCGATGCGGACCACGCTTGACCAGATGAGCGGTTTTTCGACGCATATCAAAATTGGGGAAGGGGAGCGCGATGACGCGCCCATGCTGTTCATCGGCGAGCGACTTGGCAAAGGGGACGTCGCCATCGATATCGCCGTGGATCCATTGGAAAACACCAACGCCACCGCTGACCTTAAGCCCGGCGCAGTCTGCGTATTGGCAGCATCCTCCTCGGGGGGACTAATTCAAGCCTCTGACACTTACCTGGACAAGCTGTGCGTGGGGCGAGAAGCCGCGTCTGTAGTGGATATTCGCGCGGAACCGGAGGAAAATATCCGCCGGATTGCTGCGGCGCTGCGCCGAAAGGATTTGGCTGAGATTACCGTGACCGTGCTGGACCGCCCTCGGAACGAAGAGGTGATCCGGCGCATCCGCTCCACTGGCGCGCGGGTGAATCTCATCGCGGATGGCGACCTGATGCCCTGTATTTTTACGTGTTTTAAGGGTGCTGGGGTGCATGCCGTGATGGGAATTGGTGCCGCCCCAGAGGGCGTCATTTCCGCCGCGGCAATCAAGCTGCTGGGCGGGGGGATGCAAGCTGTCTTCAAACCCAAAAATGATGCCGATCGGGAAAGACTGACGCGCATGGGAATCCACCTGGACCAGGTGTACACCGCCGAAACCTTAGCCCCGGGTGAAAACCTAATCTTCTGCGCCACCGCCGTAACACCGATTTTGACCACGACCAAGGCAGTCCTGGAGGGGGTTAGCTTCTTCCCGGGCGGCGCTAAGACCCACAGTCTGGTGGTGTCGAACACTTTCATGAATTATGTTCCTACCACGCATGTGCTGGACAGCGAAAAGTTTTCGCAGGAAAAAAGCGAATTCCGCCTGTGGTAATCTGCAGGGAACACCCGGTCGCTTTCCCGGTTGGTTGACAGCCTGAGTCCGGATGGTAAAATTGCCGTCTATTACGCGAATGAGGTTTTGATGAAAACA
>CAZPWL010000077.1:0-8552 GCA_964590535.1 uncultured Anaerolineaceae bacterium | reverse complement strand
GATGACCAGTTCGTTCATACGTGAGTTGTTGAAGGTCACCGCTCAGCCGGATGTCATTTCCTTTGGCGGCGGATTCCCGGCAGCGGAGCTTTTCCCGCTGGACCGGGTTAAAGCAGCCTGTGACAAAGTGCTCACCGAGAACGGCGCCAAAGCTCTGCAGTACAGCCAGACCGAAGGTTATGCTCCGCTCCGGGAAATCATCGCGGGCAATGTCTCCAAGTACGGCATCAAGGTCAGCGCGGACAACGTGCTGGTCACCACCGGTTCCCAACAAGCGCTGGATATCATCGGACGCATCTTTATCAACCGCGGCGACCGCGTGCTGACCGAGTCCCCCACCTATCTGGGCGCGCTCCAGGCCTGGAACGCTTACGGCGCGGTGTATGAGACGGTAATCTCGGACGATGACGGGTTATGCACCGATGATCTGGCCAAGGTAATCGGCAGCCATATCAAGTTCATGTACGTGCTGCCCAACTTCCAGAACCCGGCCGGCGTCACCATCTCCCTCGAGCGGCGTCAGAAACTGGTCGAGCTTGCCGACCGATACTGCGTACCAATCGTTGAGGATGACCCGTACGGGCAACTGCGCTTTGAAGGCGACCATCTCCCGCCTGTGGTTGTAATGGACGATGAACTGCGCGACAAAGCCAACCTGACCTACCGGGGCAACGTCATCTACACCAGCACGGTTTCAAAAATTCTTGCCCCCGGTCTGCGGATTGGCTGGGTCATCGCGCCCAATGAGGTCATCAAGAAGATGGTGCAGGCCAAGCAAGGCGCCGACTTGCAGTGCTCCACCTTCGACCAGTACGTGGCCTACGAGCTGCTGCAGGGCGAGTGGATGAAGGACCACATCCAGACCCTGCGTAAGGTATATAAAGAACGACGCGACGCGATGCTGCAAGCTTTCGAGGACTTTATGCCCGAAGGCACCACCTGGACCCGTCCGCAGGGCGGTTTGTTCCTGTGGCTGCGCCTCCCAGAAGGGTGCAATGCCACGGAGCTCTTCCCCATCGCGGTCGAGGAAAAAGTGGCCTATGTGCCCGGCGAGCCTTTCTATCCCAATGGCGGCCCCATGAACACCATGCGCCTGAACTTCTCCGCCTGCAATCCGGAGACTATCCGCACTGGCGTGGAACGCCTGGCACGCATGGTCCGCCGCTGCATCTAAGCCGGCTTTACAAAAGTAACGCCCCGATTTTGCAATCGGGGCGTTTTTGTGTGGGTTTGGAGGGATAGCACAGCGTATCTACTTTTTCCACAGAGAAAATTCGGTCAGAATGGACCCCCCGATGAATTCCCGCAGGATGGAGTTGCCCGGCACGTACTCCGTACCAGTCGGCAAAAACCATTCCAGGAATTTGAGCAGCCGTTTGGCTTCGATGTATTCCGGCGTGCCAAACGGCACCTGGCGCAGAAGCGGCTCCACCAGCGGCCTCAGCGTGGTCAGTTCATACGCCAGCGCGGAATTAAAAATCGCGTCGGCGTGTTCCTGGTACGGGAAAATATGGACCTTCTCGCCCTGACGCACAGACTCCCAACGTCGAATGGTATCGAACGCGGAATAGCCGCGGTCTCGCGCGTCGCGTAAGATGCGCCGCAGCATGCGCGTATCGGTGGTGGAAATGCGGTTGTGGCGGTCCAGGTTCAGCTGTGTCAGGCAGGACACATAGATGCGGAAGGTGTTCTCGCGTTTGAGGTCTGGCATCAAGTCCGGATTGAGTCCGTGAATCCCTTCCAAGATTATGATGTCGCCTTTATTCAGTTTGGCGCGTTCACCTTCGCGGCTCTGCCCGCTGATGAAATCAAAGCGCGGGAGCTGCACTTCCTTGCCTGCCATAAGGTCGCGCACATCCGAGTAAAGCCGTCCGAGATTGAGCGCGCGCAGCGATTCAAAATCAGGCTTCCCGTCCTTTCCCAGGGGCGTATTGTCGCGATCTACAAAGAAATTATCCATTTCCATGGCAAATGGCGTGATACCCCGCGCCAAAAGCTGGATGCTCAGGCGCTTGGAGAAGGTGGTCTTGCCCGAAGAGGAAGGACCAGCAATCAAGATGACGCCGATGCTTTCCTTACGCTTGTCAATCGATTCGGCAATTTCGGAAATCTGCATCTCGTGCAGCGCTTCCGAAACCAGAATAACCTCATCAATGTGCCCCGCCTGGATGGTGTCGTTCAGGGCACCCACGGACGGAATGCCGAGTTTTTTTAGAAGGTCGCCGTAATCGCGGAAAGTCTTCAACAAGGTCGGGTAGCTGGTCATCGGCAGCAGCTCGGAGGGGGCATGCCGCCGCGGAAATCGCAAAATGAAGGCGCCGTTAAGCATTTCAAGCCCGAACCACTTCAGGAACCCGGAGGAAGGCACCATATAACCGTGGTGATAATCCCGGGTTTCGCCCACGCGGTAGAGCACCAGGTCGTTGCGCTTGCGGTACTTAAGCAGACGCACCTTGTCATCTTCACCCGCGCTCGTAAAGTAGTCAATCGCTTCCTGCAGTGGGACAGTCTCGCGGACAAAGGCAACATCCTGCTGTACCAGCTCGCGCATGGCGGCTTCCAGCCTGTTCAGGTCCGCCTTCGAGAAATCGGGCACGCCCTCCACCTGGCAGAAGTAGCCGCCGGAGGACACAGAGTGGTCAATCGTCAGCACGCCGCCCGGAAAGCACTGCTTAAAAGCGGCTTCCATCAGGAATGTGAGCGAGCGCCGGTAAATGCGCGCGCCGTCGGCGTCTTCCAAAGTCAGGGGTGTGACCACTGCGTCCCGCGCGATTGGGAAAGTAAGCTCGCGCAAGTTGCCATCCACAATCGCGCCGACGATCATCGCCCCTTGCGAACCTTCCAGGGCACGCATGAATTCCATCAGCGCGGCTCCGCGTCTGCCTGTAATGATTCTGCCGTCGGGAAGGCTAAGCTCAATAGTCTCCCGCGCTTTGTCTGAAATGAAAAATTTATCTGCGTTCATCGCTTACTCCACGAAAGGCTGGCCTGCCCGCTGGCAGCGCCGCCTTGTTCTCCTTTTCTTGCATATTTTCTGTTACTACGCTCCACTGCCAGTTCTTTCTGGCGCGGTTGCGTGAATTTTTAGTTTTTGCCCTTTAGCGCTTTAAGCAACCGAGAAGCGCTTCCGTTAAGCCAACAGAACCTCAGGGTTGGCTCAGCCGCACGATGAGGGTCTGCCCGCCGGTCAGGACCGGAGCCAGGAAGAAATCTTTCAGAGAACCATCCGCTCCAAAGCTGATTTCGTCGAATAACGCCTCTCCCCACAGGGTTTCAGCCTGGTAGGTGCCCGAGAGCGGGCCGCTTTCCAGGGCGATGGTGCAGTTTTCAGAGCTGGGAATGCCCGTGCTGACAAGCGTCAATAAAACTTCATCGCCTTCCTGGCGCAGCACCGCGTACACCCGCTTGCAGCTGGAAGTGAACGGCAGGTAAACGTCGCCGCGCAAGGCCGGGTACGCATTGCGCAGCTGGATTAAGCCTTTATACCAATTCAGGAGGGATTCAGAGCTGGCTGCCTGGTTCTCAACGTTGGTCTCTTCCCAGCCTTTATTCACAGGTTCCCAGGGCATCCCGCTGGTAAAGCCGGCATTGGGCTCGGCGCTCCACTGCATCGGCGTGCGCAGGTTTTCATCCGGTTTGTTTCCGGTCATCCCAATTTCCTCGCCGTAATACACAAATGGGGTGCCGGGGCCGGTCAGGTAGATGAACGCCGCCACCCGGGCTTTGCTTTCCTTGCCGCCAAAGTACGACATCAGGCGCTGCTGGTCGTGGTTGGCGAGGAAGCTGCTGAACTGCAGGTCCGGGAAATATTCGAGCACGTCCAGGTAAGACTTGAGCGCTAACGAAGCGTCTCCGGAATACGCCGCGCCCTTGATATCCTCTGCCAGGTCGAACATGAAAAGGCTGTCCAGGCCTTTGGGCTGGCTGTATTTGGCGGTAATCTGTAAATCGGTCCAGACCTCCCCCACAGTGTATGCCTCAGGATTGAGGGGTTTATAGAACCCGCGCCAATCCTGGAACCACTGGATGGTTCCCTTGGTATCCTGCAGCGCCACGCCCTCTTCGAACAAATAGCGCGCCGCGTCCACTCTAAAGCCGTCCACGCCCAGCTCCAGCCAGAAAGCGCTGGCAGCGTGAATTTCGTCGGTCACAGCCGGGTTGTGGTAATTCAGGTCCGGCATCTGGTCCCAGAAGATGGCGTAATAGTACTTTCCATTCGCGGCTCGGTACCAGGGTCTCTGCCCCCATGGACCCAAGGAGCTGGGATCCGTATCGGACCAGACGTAATAATCCTTGTATTTGGCGTCTCCGGCAACTGCCGCTTTGAACCAGGGATGTTGGGTAGAGGTATGGTTGACCACGAAGTCCATAATCACGCGTATGCCGCGCGCGTGGCAAGCTTCCAATAGCTGCTCGAAATCGTCCAGCGTGCCGTAGTCCGGGTTCACCGCTTTGTAATCCGTTACATCGTAGCCGTGGTAGGAGGGCGAGGGGTTGATGGGCATCAGCCACAACGCGCCGATGCCCAGATCCGTGCTGGTTTCCGGGTTGCCGTCGTTAAGGTAGTCCAGCTGTTGGATGATGCCCTGGAAATCGCCAATGCCGTCGCCGTTACTATCTTTGAAGGAGCGCACAAAGATTTCGTAAAAGACCACATCATTCCACCAGCCCGAAACGTCTTCCGGTTGGACAGCTTCCGCGCTGGGTACGGCAGATTCAGTTTCAACCGGCACAACAGCGGTCGGGTTTTCCGCAAGTGCGGGCGCTTGCGTGGCGGCTGGCGCGGCCTGGCAGGCAGCCAGCAGCAGAAGTAGTGCCGCTAATATTCCGCTTGCTATCTTGTGCTGTTTCATGCGTCCATTCCTTTTTAACAGATGAGAGTTCTATTTTACTTGAATTGCGAAGCTTAGATTTGCGCCTGCAAAAGAGTTTCTGAGCCTGGTTTCTGATTTTTTCGACTACAATCCGGCTGAGTGACCCGCTGATGACCTGCCGCATGCTGGTCGCGATAGCATCAACCGATGCCGCTTTGCAGAGGCGCCGCGCACTCGGGGCTATCCTGCCGGACGTCGTTAACCGCCCTGCTGACTTCCCAGGCGCGCAGCCAGTCCGCCGGGGCAGGCCGCAGCATGGACATCAGCGCGGTTTCGCCAGTCTCCAACACCCAATCCCACATGGCTTCGCCGCGCAATATGACGGGCATGCGTTCATGCACCGGCGCGACGGTTTCGTTCGCGGCGGTAGTGATGATCGTGCACGTGCTCAGCGCTTGGCCTGGCTGGTCCTTCGGCTGCCAATATTCCCACAGCCCGGCGAAGGCAAAGGGCTCACCCGAACGCATGGAGAAGTAAAACGGACGCGAGCCCTTGCCGCCGCTTTTTTGCCATTCGTAAAAGCCGTCCGCCAGGATGAGGCAACGGCGCTTGCGGAAGGCGTACTTGAAGGACGGCTTTTCGAACACGGATTCGGAGCGCGCGTTGATCAGGTTGTTGCCAATGGCCGGGTCCTTTGCCCAAAATGGCACCAGGCCCCACTGGAGCAGCTCCACCTTGCGGGTCTCCGCGTCGCGCACCGCGGCGATTTGCTGCGAAGGCGCGATGTTGTAGCGCCGCTTCCAATCGTCGGGCATTTGCCCGAGCGCCAGGGCGGTCTGGAGGTCATCCGAATCAATTGCCATGCTAAAGCGTCCGCACATGCCGGCTCCTTTTTTGCTGCGGGGTGTCACTTCCATTATACGCCAGCGGAAAGGGGGCGCGGTTTGTCCGTCACTGCGAGCCCCCGCTGCTGGATTTACTTTCGCATTGAGGTGACGAGAGGGGGCGCGGCTAATCCGTCACTGCAAGCCCCCGCCGCTGGAATGCCTTTTCCCTTGTAATGACAGGAGGGGGCGCGGCTAATCCGTCACTGCGAGCCCCCGCCTGCTGGATTTTCATTTTCATTGAGGTGACGAGAGGGGGCGCGGCAGTCTGCCTGTTTCCTGAGGATAAGATCCTTCGCTAAGCTCAGGATGACTAACCAACAGGCGGACAAAGTGCCCTTTGGACATCGCTGCGTCGCCGCGAACCTGGCGAAGAAAAAAAGAAAAACCAAAGGCGGATTGCCGCGCTTCGCTCGCAATGACAAACTGACAGGCGGAATGCCGCGCTTCGCTCGTAATGACGAAATGACAGACAGTCTCGTTGCGCTCGCCAGCTGTGCCCACCGCACGCAAGCAGCAGCCAGACCGTCACTGCGAGCCCCCGCCACTGGAATGACCTTTGCCTTGTGATGACAAGAGGGGGCGTGGCAGTCTGCCTGTTTTCTGAGGATAAGATCCTTCGCTGCGCTCAGGATGACGAACTGACAGGCAGACATAGTGCCCTTTGGGCATCGCTGCGTCGCTGCGCACCTCGCAATGACAAACTGACAGGCGGATTGCCGCGCTTCGCTCGCAATGACGAACTGACAGGCAGATTGCCGCGCTTCGCTTGCAATGACGAACTGACAGGCACTCTCGCAGCGCCCGCCAGCTTAGCCCACCGCACGCAAGCAGCAGCCAGACCGTCACTGCGAGCCCCCGCCACTGGAATGACCTTTCCCTTGTGATGACAAGAGGGGGCGTGGCAGTCTGCCTGTTTTCTGAGGTTAAGATCCTTCACTGCGCTCAGGATGACGAACCAACAGGCAGATTGCCGCGCTGCGCTCGCAATGACAAACTTCCAGTCGTATCTCTGGGCTCGCCAGCCTGCCAACATCCCCCAGGGGGCTTAACATCACAGAATAATCATGTGTTGCACGAAATTCCAACAAAACCGCAAATTTAACGCCGCAGATGATATAATGAAACCTGCAACCGTCGGTGGGTAGAGGCGGTTTTTCATCCAACTTTACAACAGAATCAAGGAGTAGGAATGCGTAAAAAATTACTTTGTCTGATAGCAGCAGTCATCATCGTTATTGGCGCGTTGTCGCCAGCCCTCACAAGCGCGGAAGCGCAAACGCCCCCGCCCCCCAGGCAGCCAGCCCGGCAGGAACCCTGCCTGCCTGGTCAGCCCTGCGAGGACGAAAACGGCGAACGCTTCGTGCTCCCAACCGAAGAAACACAGGCAGAGCCTAACGCGATTGGCGACAGCGACGATTTCGGCTACACGCTCACCAGCGCCAGCTATTCCTGGATTGACGCCACGGGCGGGACCAACACCGGCATCAATAGTTGGGACGATATTACCGATGCCATCACGCTGCCGTTCGCGTTTCCGTTTTACGAGAACAGCTACTCTCAGCTTTACATCACCGGCGCGGGATATGTCACTTTTAATGAAGGCTGGGTCGGTTCTTATTTTGAGATCCCTGAAGAGAGCGAACCAAACAATCTCATTTCCGTTCTTACAAAATATCAAACATATTCCGGCAGCGCGGTGTATTACAGGAATTTTGGCACGCATTTTGTGATTCAATGGAACAACCTTAAGGACGGAAACGGGGCGGCTTATACCTTCGAGGCAGTCCTGTACCCCAACGGCAACATCAAATTCCAATACAAAACCCTACCTGACCCGACCAGCGGCTACTATTGCTCGACCACTGGTATCGAGAATGCCACAGGTCTGGACGGGCTGGTTTTCTGGAATAGGTGTGAAAGACCATCGACCTCTGGCACCGCGGTGCTCTTCACCAGGCCCGGCCCCAGCGCCAGGGTGGCCGCAAGCCCGCTTTACCTGGGCGAATTCACCTATTCCCTGGAGGTGGATGATTTCATTTTCACGATCACCAACAGCGGCGAAATTGGAGCGGATACTTATGATATGGTCGTTACAACCGCGCCGCTGGGCGGAGGTTGGATTGTCGAATTATTTGATGCCGCGACTGAGGTCCCGCTAGGTGATACCGACGCGGACGGCACGATTGACTCAGACTTGCTCGCGCAGGGTGAAAGCAAAGATATCCTGGTGCGCGTGAGCGCTCCAGGGAGCCTCACTATTGGCTCTGCCATCAAGACCTATGTGGACATCACTTCCAGCCTGAACCCTGCCAAAACCAAGACTGTCACTATCGAGTCCACTGTGCCAGCTGCCTTCGCGCAGACCTACCAGGACGGCGGCGAACACAAACTCTGGACGGATTTAAATTGGCCTGTCACGCAGAAAGAGGTAAATGTTCACCCTGAAGCCTTGAATGTTGATGAACCCGCAATTATCGAGACCCCTGACCACAATTTTGTGCACGTCTGGGGTGAGTACCAACATGGGCAAAACGTATGGGGATGGATTTTGCGGTACGCGGTGATTGACCGCTTTGGAGAGGTCATCAAAGCACCAACAAACCTAAGCTCGCTCTACGACGTGGCAAATTACCACACATATCATAATCAACCTACCCTTGCCGTTAGCGCGGATGGAAAAATTGGGGTAGTCTGGAGCAGTGTCATACAGAATCCTGCGGGCCTGGAAAACGACAACATCTGGTTCGCGGTAATCAATACTTCCGGCAGCCTGGCGTACAGCCCGGTAAACCTCAGCAACAACGATGCCTGGGGCAGCTGGGAAGCTGGAAATACGGTTCAGTTGTATAAC
>CAZPWL010000076.1:0-8681 GCA_964590535.1 uncultured Anaerolineaceae bacterium | reverse complement strand
ACGGCCCGGGCGGCGAAGATGAACGCTACGAACGCAAGACGACGGTGTGCGCCGGGGACCCGGACGGCGATGGCAGCTTTGCTCAATGGACACGTTCAACTACACTCGATTGGACAAACCTTGGCACATACACCGGTGGTTGTACGACCGCCACAAGCATGTTCATTTCAGAATACATCTGGAATGAGAGAGGTACCAATCCGGATGAACTAGGCATTGAAATCTACAATGGGACAACCTCAATTATTAATCTCTCCGGCTGGTCTCTATTGCTCTTTACGGCCGATAACGCGTTTACGCAGGAAGCCTTGCCCGCTGTAAACCTTGCGGTCGGCGGGAGGTACGTTATCGTAAACAGTGCGGCAACTGGGAATACAGGTAGTGAAAATCATGTTATCGCCAATAACAACGCTTACCGCACCGTTATCCTGATTAAGAACTATTCGAATCCAACCGTAGATGGCAGGATTTGGGCCTGGCCGGAAAGTGTTCAGGATGACTCGACAATTGACGAAAACCAGGCGCGCTACGGCAGACCAGAAGGCGACACTAGCTGTCCAAGCTTATCCAGTGCTTTCCTCAGGCAAAGCGGTTTTAGCTTTGAGGGCATCGAGGACCGGGTTTTTGAACCAATAGAAAACCAACCTTTCCCTATCGGACGCTTTTGCCACTACAACAACCCAATTTATCAATCAACGAACCGTTTTGAGACAGTCCCACTCTATATGAACCTGAACGATGTCACCTGCCCGACTGATTGGACGCTGGTTGGCTCCAATGACCTGCTTTTCACGTATCAGGTGTCGCTGGATGAAACCACCAACGACACCGACCCCTGCGCTTACGGAACTTCTTCACCGCAGTGGCCGGGCGGCAGCAGCAGCCCGAACGTTGACGGCGACATCGGCCCCAACCGCAACGGCTGCGCGGATATGGTCAAGTTCACCAATGTTGCTGGCGCGCAAAACTTTGTCTGCCAGTATGATGCAACCCATACCCAGGACTACACCGTCTCCATTCTTGGTTTTACCAACACCCAAGCCGGCGGCAGCTGCCCTAACACACCCGTTGGGACAATCGCCTTCAACCAGATTTACACCGCTGAGACCGCGAAGAACTGCTACTGCGTGTACGCCGCCTTCACCAAGGGGCAGATCACCCCGGTGGTGCTGAAGAGCCTTTCCGCTACGGCAGTTGAAAACGGCATTCTGGTCGCCTGGGAGACCGCCACGGAAGTTAACAACCTTGGCTTCAATATCTACCGCGCGGAACTGGTGGATGGTGAACGCGCCAAGATCAACCCCGAGTTGATCATGAGCAAGCTCGCTCCTGGCGATTTATTCGGCGCGACTTACGAGTTCCTTGACGAAAGCGCCGCGATTGGCGTTACCTATTACTACTGGCTGGAAGACGTTCCGCTGGAAAGCGGCGTCACGCCCGGCATCTACGGTCCTATCAGCGCGGTGAGGTAAGCCTCGGCGCCCTTGACCCAGCATCGGTCCCGCTGCCAGGTTTTCAGCTTCCTTTGGGAGACTGTACCGACAGCGCGGCCGATGCGGGTTTGGAGCATGCTACCAAGCTGGCAATGAAAAGGGGAACGGAGATGGACGGCTTACATCTGCGAGAATATCCTTGCCCTCCGAATATTTTTGCGGAATTGGGCGCGGACCTAATCCGTTCCGGCAAATCAATTCGCTTCATAGCCTATGGGGACAGCATGCTGCCAAACCTGCGCGGCGGAGATACGCTGATTTGTGAGCCAGTCGGGCAAAGCCAGGTCAGGGTCGGGGATATAGTTTTTTACCTCACGCCAGATAAGCAAAGCATCTTCCACCGCGTCATTCGCAAGCGGCGGCAGAACAACAACTTGTCATTTCAAGTCCAGGCGGATAATTCTCTTAAGCCGGACGGATGGATTAACGAAGCGCAAATTCTGGGCAAAATCAGCAGTATCCAACTAAGCTGAACCGTTTCAACCACCTGCGCGCTTTGGAGCAATGTTTCAACCAGGTCATTGGCAGATAGAAAAGGGAGACAGGTTTGACCAACCAGGATGAACAATTAACCCGCAACCCGGACTTCATCTTCCGGCGCATCATTAACGAGACTATCTTGGTCCCTGTGCGGCGCGACCTGGCCGAGATGGATTGCATTTATACGCTCAACGAACTCGGGGCGCTGCTTTGGGAACACATGAGCGCTCCAGTCACAAAAACCGAACTTCAGCAGCTAATTCTGACTGAGTTCGACACCACGGAAGAAGCCGCTGCGGTGGACCTGGACATCTTTTTAGAAGAACTGCAGAAAATTGGCGCGGTGCTGAAAGTCTGATATGGATTGCGTAAACTACACCGAATTGGACATGGACGACTGGGGAGAGCTGCTTCTCAAGCCCTTGCAAGGCAGTCGCTTTCCACTCGCGGCGGAATTTGAAATTACCGACCGCTGCAACCTCGGCTGTGTCCACTGCTTCATTAACCAACCAGCAGGCAGCACGGCGCACATTCAACACGAACTGAGCACTGGTGAAATTAAGGAAATTTTGGACCAGATTGCGGATTCGGGTTGCCTGCACTTGCTGCTCACTGGCGGCGAACCGCTGCTGCGCCCGGATTTTTCCGAGATCTACCTGCACGCCCGCCAAAAAGGCATGCTGGTCATGCTCTTCACCAATGCCACCCTGATGACTCCCTCTGTCATCGAGACGCTCAAACAAGCCCCACCTATCCTTGTGGAAGTCAGCCTCTACGGCGCTACTCAAGAAACCTATGAAGCGGTCACACGGATGCCGGGGTCCTGGGAACGCTTTAATAACGGCATCAAGCTTCTGCTTGAAAGCGGACTTCCGCTCGCGCTGAAATCCGTTATCCTGCAAAAAAATAAAGCAGAGCTGCCCTTGATGCAAAAATTCGCGGCCGATCTGAACTTGCGCTACCGCTACGACGGTTCGATTTTCCCCCGCCTCGATGGTTCCGATGCCCCCTACTGGGACCGTTTGGATGTTGAGGAAATGCTCGAACTGGACCGCTCCGACCCTGAGCGCATGCACACTTGGGTGCTGAACTATGAACTCAGTCAAAAGCTGAACTTGCGCAGCGAGAAATATGTATATAGCTGCGGCGCAGGTCGACGCTCCTTTCACATTGACAGCCAGGGACGTCTTGGCATGTGCATGATGGCGCGCAAACCTTCCTACAGCATTCTGGAAATGGGTTTTGCGAAAGCCTGGGAGGAACTGGGCAAAGAGACCCGCTTGGAACGCACACTGCCGGTACCCTGTTTGGATTGCACAGCCTCTGGTATTTGCATCCAGTGCCCTGGTTGGTCTCAGCTGGTGCACGGCGATAACGAAACTGTGGTCGGGTTTATCTGTAAACTTAATAAAGCACGCGAACAGCAAATATGGTATACTGAATCTGTTATTGAGGAGAATGTTTAATATGAACAAGAAGCCATATACACCACCAAGCATAACAAAGGTCATTCTGAAGTCAAAGAATGCGATCCTGGGCTTCTGTCACAGCAGCCCCAACCTGTTTCCAAAAGGCTCACCCGGCGGCTGTAGCTCAACGGGCGGCGGATGCTCCACCAGCAGTACTTAACAGAGCCCAACCCGAGCTTAATTTTTTGGACACAAGAGTATTCACGCTTGATACTTTCACGCGTGAGTACTCTTTTGATTCTCTGTGATAGCGCAAACATACTTTCAGCAGGCAAAACAATAAAATGGATCTCAGTGTAGCCGGCTTACGCCTCGAAATTGAGGAAGGCAAGCATCAGCTTTCCATGGATTCCTTGCCGTGTCATTTCAAATTTGTGAGCCCAACCTGGGAGCCTGAATCAAATTCTGTGCTCAGGCTGCGCTTCGCGGACGCCCCAGGTTACGACAATCATCAGCTGCTCACTCCAATCTGCCGCAATGAAATTTGGGAGCTCTGGCTGGACCCCGCCGGGAAATATGTTTTTACCCAACCAGGCCAGGTGCCCCAACGTTGGATTGTCATCGCGCCGGACTTCACCACCGGCTTCATTTACGGCGATTTTAGCGCTTTGGCGCATTCCAGCTTCTACCCACTGGAGTATCTGGACATCGTTATCTATTCCAACTGGCTGGCGCTGCGGGGAGATCTCATCCTGCATGCCTCCGGGATTGCCTGGCAGGATAAAGCCTTTGTCTTTATCGGTCATTCCGGGGCAGGCAAATCCACCCTGGTAAGCGACCTGTCTGCCCTGCCAAAAGTGACGGTGCTGGGAGAAGACCAGCTTGTCCTCCGCAAGATTGACCAGAAATTCTTTGTTTATGGGACACCCTGGCACGAAAACCCGGACCGCTGTGACCCGCGCGGGGTTCCATTGAGTAAAATCTTCTTCCTGGACCGCGGCGCCAAACAAACCCTGACGCCACTGAGCGGCTTTGACGCCTCCGTGCGGATTATGACCACCGCTTTCGTGCCTTACTACTTCCCCGAGCGGGTTCAAGCCATCATGGATACGCTCTCTTTGTTACCGACCCAGACCAAAGCTTTTGTTTTGGCTTACCAGCGCGGCTCTGATATACTTGAAACGCTTAAAAGAGCGTAAAGTTAACGCAGAAACCTATCTCTCGTTGTTTTAGATTTGATTTCCATAAAAATTCAGGAGCTCACCATGTGCAAGCGCCTAAAAATCCTCCTCTCCGTGCTCTTCGTTCTATCCGTTCTGACGGCGCCATTCTCGCCGCTCAGCAGTGACCAGGAGCGCGTGTCCGCCTCCGCGATGCTTGAATCTGTATCCGAACAGAGTCTCAGCTTCGTCGTGCGTATTCCCACCGAAACTCTCACCCTTGAGAAGATAGAGCTCGAAGGAAATAGCTACACGCGTGTTAGTTTGCCGGACGCTCTCATGACGAGCCAGCCTGGCGCGCCAATGCTGCCTTATGTCACCGAAATGCTTGGCGTTCCGTTTGGCGTTGAAATCAGCCTCAGCGCGGAAGAGGGAAAAATCCGCAAAATCCAACTGGACGCGCCTGTAGTGCCCGTGCCGCAGGAGCAAGTGCAGTGGGCGCAAGCGGCCGTCCTGGGGGAAATGAGCGGTCAGCCGAGCGTCATTACCAGCTATGCCCCGGATGTAAGCATTTACAACGCCGCGGCGACCTTCCCCAGCCAGGTGGCGGCTGTCGTGAATGACGGCGTGCTGCGTCAGCAGCGGATTGCCAGCGTAGCAGTCTATCCAGTGCGCTATCTACCGCTGGAAAACGCGCTGTTGGTGGTTGACGAAGTACGCGTAGAGCTGCGTTTTGTTGGGCAGCCGGCTAATGATCTTGATACTGTTGAGGCCGAGTCAGAGGTGTTTGACAAGTTGCTCGCCAAGACCCTGCTCAATTACAGCCAGGCAAAGGTCTGGCGGCGCAGTGGGCTGCCATATCGAGGCGCGCCATTTGCCGCTGCTGCTCTAAACGCGCACACAAACCCAGAGTGGACGCCCCCCACACCAGGCTGGCGGATTAATACTACCGGGCAAGGCTTGTATCACCTCAGCGCGCTGCAGCTCGCTGCGGCAGGCGTACCGGTGGAGTCCGTGGCTGATGAAAACTATCACTTGTACTACCTCGGCACAGAGCTTGCCATCCAGGTGCTCGCAGATGATGAAATATACTTTTATGCCGAAAAGGTTGACAGCAAATACACCAGTGAAAATGTTTTCTGGCTCACCTATGACTTGACTCCCGGCTTGCGCATGCAAACCCGGGACGGAAGCCCCGGCGCGCAGGATACACCCGCAAGTTTTCCCGTCCAGGAGCACTTAGAAGTCAACGCTTTCTACCGGACACTGGGACCAGAGATAGATGAATACGATCATTACTTCTGGAATTACGTCTACAGGAGTGGCGAAAGCCGCACCGACAGGCAAATCAACCTGGACCTGAGCAGGTACACAGGCGGCGATTTACAGCTTAGCATGCCTTTGGTCGGCTACCGCCAGGAGCTTTCCGTAGATCCTGATCACAGTGCCCGGATATTGATGAACGGAAATGAAATTTATGTTGGCACATGGGACGGGTTCAACTTGCATCAAGTTGATGTTAATGTGCCTGCCGCGTTCCTTGTAGCAGGCACGAACACCCTCACTATCACCACCATTACAACGCCGGTACAATACGATTATTTTTGGTTTGACTGGCTTGATTTCAGTTACCAGCGCAATTTTGAGGTAATTGGGGACAAGCTTCAATTCAGGCATGAGGACAGCGGCAGCTGGAAGTATGCGTTGGATGGATTTAGCAGCGCTGACACGCAGGTTTACGACGTCTCGGTACCAAATGCTCCTGTCCAAATCACCGGAGTCAGTTTTTCGGCGTCCGCGCCCTATACTGCCAGCTTCAGCGGTGAGGTCAGCGATTCGGTGGAATACCTGGCTGTCAGCCAGGCAATGATCCACAGTGATGCCAGCATCAGCCCAGATACAGCCTCGGATTTACGCGCGGCCGCCAACCAGGCTGAATATCTCGTCATCACCCACGCTGATTTCGCGGATGAGGCGCAGGACCTGGCAAATTATCGGATACAGAACAGTATTAGTGCAGTTGTTATCGATGTCCAGGACATCTATGACGAATTCTCCTATGGAATTATTGATCCGGAAGCTATTCGCGCCTTTATTGCATACGCCTACGCGCAGTGGGAAACACCCGCTCCGGCGTACGTCCTGCTGGTTGGCGACGGAAACTACGACCCTAAGAATTACGAGGGCTTTGGACGGAGGAGCTTTATACCGCCCTACCTGGCGTATGTAGACCCAAACATCGGAGAGACCGCCGCGGATAACCGGTATGTCTCCATCATCGGTGACGATAATCTGCCTGACCTGATGCTTGGCAGGCTGGCAGTCAACACCTGGCAAGAAGCTGACGCGTATTTAGCAAAAATGAGCGCTTACGAAACAACGCCCCCCGCGGAGGAGATGCGCCAAAACATCCTCGCAATAACCAGCAAGGCAGAAGCAATCGCGCAGTATCCCCTTATTTCTGAAAGGCTGTTGTATGATTATTTTCCATCGGAACCTTTTACCGCGCAAGAAGTCTACTGGTTATGGACTCACACAAATTTGACGCAGGCACGCGAGGATATTCTGAGCGGGCTGAACGCAGGCCGTCTACTGCTTAACTATATTGGGCATGGGTACTATGGTGGATGGGGGGACACGGATGCGCTGCTTTTTACCACGGCAAATCTCAGTTCTCTTCAAAATCAGGGTAAACTGACGTTCATCATGGCGATGACCTGCATGGACGGCTATTACATTGCGCCTAATCCTTATAGCTGGGATAGAGAAGCGCTCGCGGAAGTGATGGTGCGCGCCGAAGCTAAAGGCGCGGTTGGCAGCTGGTCGGCCGCTGGCTGGGGGTCCTCCCTTGGGCACGATGTGCTGGATCGCGGAGCATTTCAGGCTATCTATATGGAAGGGCAAAGCCAGCTTGGCGCGATAACCCAAAGTGGTTACATCAATGTCTGGGCTAGTGGGGCCTACCTGGATTTGCTGGATACGTACCTTCTCTTCGGAGATCCAGCGGTGAACCTGCCTTTGAGCAGCATCGCAGTTCCAGACAATTATGCCGCACTGGAAGATACTGAGCTGGTTGTAGCCGTTCAGGACGGAGTGCTCAGCAATGATATCAATCCAATGAATACTGTGCTAAGCGCAGAAGTTGTTCAGTACCCACAATATGGCTCTCTAAACTTCAATGCGGATGGGGCCTTTGCGTATACACCCAACCTGGATTACTGTGGTGAAGATAGCTTCTCGTATCGGTTCTCGAATGGGACTAATTATTCCAACACGGTTGTCGTCCGGATCCAAGTCGAAGGCGTTAATGATCACCCTCCTGTGGCGTATGATAAAGACGTCGATACCCTGGTAAACACTCCGGTTACCTTCACGCTTGAGTTTTTCGACCCCGATGAGTGCGGGGGGAGTTCATTCTGCGCGGCCGCTGTGCTCCCAGAAAGTGACGCGAAATTCAGCTATACATATGATATTGTGAGTGAACCATCTCACGGCATGCTGAATGGAACAGGACCGGCCTTCGAGTACGTGCCAGGTGTGGATTATTATGGTACGGATAACTTTACCTTTATTGTTGATGATGGGTTATTTGAAAGCAATCTCGCGCAGGTGAACATAGCGATTAGCGCCTCATTCAGTATTTTTCTTCCAATCATTATAAAATAATGGATGATTAGGCAGCATAAGGGTCAAGGAATTAGACTCCAGGCGCAAAACCTGGAGTTTTTTTTGCCATTTTGTGCAATTTCTTGCAAGTTTTGCTAAAATACTTGCAAATACGTGCATTTTTGTCATATTTACTTGATTTATTTGACATTTCATATATACTGTAACGCAATTTACAGCGAACTCATTCTCTGTCATCTTTCGCGTTTTTCAACGCCATCCATCCAACACAAATTATTACTATGAAAGGAATTACTATGAAATATAAACGTTTAATTATTACTGTCCTTATCTTCTGTTTAGCTTTACCCCCCGCGTTCTTAGGGGGCGTTGCCAGCATTGTAAATGCTGCCAGCCTTAACGCAAACCCCATTGCATACGACCAATCCCTGACAGCAATCGCGGGTTTCAGAAACTACATCACCTTACGCGCTGAGGATGACGACGGTGACCCGCTGGAATATTTCATCCTG
>CAZPWL010000075.1:0-8889 GCA_964590535.1 uncultured Anaerolineaceae bacterium | reverse complement strand
TTGATTTTGCCCTTAAGCGGGACACGGTACATCTCATCGTCCATGATTCACTCCTTGTGGGTCGTGGGTCGGTTGACTGGCATAATTATACCGGGATTCCGCGTCCGCTCCCACCAAGAACCCTTAATCGGGTTGGCGGGCGTTTTTCGGCAAACAAAGCCTTTAAAAGAACACAGGCTGCCTTACGGCAGCCTGTGTACCTTTGGATCGAAAAGTTTACTTACCCTGATCTACAACCTGGACTGATTTGGGTTTGATCTCAATCCGTTTAGGCTGAGCCTCGGGCTTCTTTGGCAGGTGCACAGTCAGAATTCCATTCTCGGTTTCCGCGCTGATCCCAGTCTGCTCAATCCGTCCGGGGAGAGAGACGCTGCGGTAGAAGGTGCCCACCCGGCGTTCCTGCACGTGATATTTGCCTTCCGGTTCCTCTCTGTTTTCCTCCCGGATTTCACCTTTGATGCTCAGGGTGTTGTTATCGTAGGTGATTTCCAGCAGATCAGGGTCAAAGCCCGCCGCGTCAGCTCGCACAAGGAATTCGCCATCCTTCTCGATAACGTCCAAAGGGAAACCAAGCGGCTGGGAGCCCCAGGGTTCCGCGTTCATATCAAAGAAACGGTCCATAAACCGATCCAGGTCATACAAATCTCGCGGATAGAAACGACGTTTTACAATATTAGCCATAGTTGCCTCCTTTTTCTTTTTATTACGTACTCTTACCTTAAGCTGGCAATGTTGGATTTTTGTAAGCATTTCATAAAATTCTGGTTAATTTTTCTCCGCTTGCCCCACGGCGCGGTGATACCTTTAGCGCGGATTTGACGAAATGCCTGCGCGTATGCTATACTCTCGCAAGTTAATCCAGCCGCCTGGCGGCTTTTTGTTGAAGATAACGCATATTTTGAAACAAAATTCCCCGGCTGCCCTGTATTAGCGGGGTTTTATTTTTAAACCAAATTTAACCAATTACGGCAATAGCCGTTTGTACTTTTTGTTAAGGAAAGAATATGAAAGAGAAAAAATTACGCATTATTCCCCTGGGAGGCCTGGGGGAAGTCGGGAAGAACATGACCGTCTATGAATACGGCGGCGAAATCCTGGTGGTGGACGCCGGCATGATGTTCCCGGACAACGACATGATCGGGATTGATTACATCATCCCTGATTTTGAATACATCAAACAACGCGCGAACAAAGTGCGCAGGATCGTGATCACCCACGGTCACGAAGATCACACCGGCGCTATCGGGCACCTGCTCGAAAGCGTGGACGCGCCTGTTTACGGCACCCCGCTCACGCTGGGGATGATCGGCGCCAAACTGAGCCGCCGCGGCTTTGACAACAAGGCTGCCAAGCTTCAGACCCTAAAAGCCGGCGAGACTGTCCAGATTGGTCCGTTCAAGGTGCACACCTTCCACGTCTGCCATTCCGTTCCGGACGGCATCGGCCTGGGGATTGAAAGCCCGGCAGGGCTGGTCGTCCATACCGGCGATTACAAATTTGACCACACTCCGGTCGATAACTGGCCTACGGATTACGCCAAGCTGGCGGAGTTCGCCCAGAAGGGCGTTCTGGCGCTGCTGGCGGATTCCACCAACGCGGAGCGTCCGGGTTGGACCCCTTCCGAGAAGGTGATCGACTCAGCTTTCGACCGCGTTTTCCGCGAAGCCAAGGGGCGCATCATTGTCGCCACCTTCGCGTCCCTTATCTCGCGCATGCAGCAGGTCATCAACGCCGCGCAGCGCTACCACCGCAAAGTTGCCTTTGTGGGCTTGAGCATGACCGAAAACGTCAAAATCGCGAAACAGCTGGGTTACATTGATTTTGAGGAAGACGTGGTAGTACCCGTCGAAACCGCCCTGCAGATGCCAGACAGCCAGGTGGTGCTGCTTGTCACCGGTTCGCAAGGCGAACCCACCTCCATCCTTGGCAGGCTTGCCAACGGCAGCAACAAGCGCTTTGACATCAAAGAGGGCGATACCGTGGTGCTGTCCTCGCATCCCATCCCGGGCAACGAGGAACTGGTCTACCGCGCGATTAACCGCCTGTTGGAGCAGGGCGCGCAGGTAATCTACGAAGCTATCGCGCCAGTGCACGTCTCCGGGCACGCCAGCCAGGAAGAAATCAAGCTGATGCTGCATCTGACCCGCCCGCGCTACCTTATTCCTATTCACGGCGAGCTGCGCATGCTGAACCAGCACGCGCGCCTGGGCATGGATGTTGGCATGGACCCGCGCCAGATTGCCATTGTGGAAAATGGCCGCGTGATCGAGTTTGAGCACGGCGAAATGAAGCTGGGCGAACGCATCCCCGGCGGTTACGTGTTCGTGGATGGCACCGGCGTGGGCGATGTGGACCGCTCCGTGATGCGCGAACGCGAAATGCTGAGCCAGGACGGCATCGTGCTGCTGAACCTTGTAAAAGACAAGTCCAACCTGAAAGAGGTTGAAATCATTAGCAGGGGCTTTATGTCCCCGGCTGAGTCGCAGGACCTTTTTGAGGATCTGCGCAAACGCATCGAAAAACTGGCGCGCTCCGCGAACGGTAACCTGGAGCGGGATGTGCTGAACCTGGCCAAGTCGCACATATTCGACGAGACTAAACGCCGCCCGGTGGTGTTTGTAAACATATCCAAAGCCTGAGTGACCAGAGGCGCGGTCAGATGATGACCGCGCTTTTTTGTTTAACCGTCGTCCTCTGGGGAGGATCTGGCAAAACCTCAGTTTTGACCAGCCAGGCGGGGTCAAAACAGCTGCCGGGTATTGCTTATTACCAGATTGGATATTTCCTCAGGCAGTTCTTGTAAGGGGGCGGTAAAATTGTTAGCATCAAGATTAGCCAGAGGGAGCCAAATGTTCCGCACAACTGCTTACCGCCACCCCAGCGAATTTCCTATCCTGCTGATTACTTTTCTGATCAGCATCGCGGTCGTTGTCCTTTCCGCCTTCCTGACCCAGTGCCTGAGCCTGTTGGTTGTCGTATTTATCCTGGGCGCATCCATCTTTTCCAGCCGCGCGATGCAAGCCCAACTGATGCGCAAAGCTTTCCTCGTCTCGCCGGAACGCAGCCCCGAGCTGGAAAATGTGGTGCAGATATGCGAAAAACGTCTGCAGCCCGGTTCGCTAGATGTGTACGTTGTGCGTGAGAATGTTGTGAACGCATACACCTTCGGGCTCTCGGCGACCAAAAACATCGTGCTATACGAGCCTATGCTGCGCATCATGGGCCGCGGAGAGCTTGCTTTTGTTCTCGGGCATGAGATGGGACATGTTTCCCTGGGGCATACCTGGCTGAACACATTTATTGGCGGTCTGGCAGGTTCTCCCTCGCCCTTCGGCATTGGTTACATTATGTACCTGGTCTTCCAGCGCTGGTCACGCGCCTGTGAGTTTTCTTGCGACCGGGCTGGGCTGCTGGCTTGTGGAAGCCTGAACCTGGCTGTTTCATCCCTGGTGCGCCTTGCAGCGCCAAAAATCCAAACCCAGGCGGAATTTGAACAGGCCCTTACCATGATTGACGCGCAGGATGACGCCTTTGTGAACCAGCTGGCGGAGCTGTTTCAATCTCACCCGATGATTATCAAGCGGATCAACGCCCTCAAAGAATATGCCGCCAGTCCGGAATATGCTTCCCTGCAGGCGAACGTGGACAAGAACCTGCAGGCTTGATTCCCTGTCTGAAACAAAGAAAAAAGCTGCCTATTCGGCAGCTTTTGTGTAGCTGTTTTTTACCGCTTCCGCGGATGGGGATAGCGCCGCCGGTTTTACGTCGTCGGATTTGCTTTCCGAAGCGCTTTCCGACTTTGGATGGGCGTGGTTCTGTCCGGACGGGGAGCGGTGGTCCGTGGCATAAAAGCCCTTGCCTTTAAACACAATCCCGACCGGCTGATAGATTTTGCGCAGGGTGGGTTCGTTGCACTCCGGGCAAAGCGTCAGCGGATCGTCTGTAAATTTTTGCTGCTGGTCAAATCGTATTCCGCAGTTATCACAATGATATGTGTAAATTGGCATTTCTTTTTTGCTCCATGTCTTACTAACAAACAAGTATAGTACCATAGACAAGCGGATTCAAGCAAATAGGGCTGTTTTTGACACAACTCATACACTTCGGCGCAGAAAATGCCTGCCTGTCCCGTTGGTATAATGGGGGTATGAAACTGAAACGACTTGTACTGCTGCTCATCACGGCCGCGCTCTTGGGCGGCTGCGTGTTTAGCATTTCCCCTGCCCCCACCGCTGTTCCGCGCCCCACCAACACCGCGCTGCCGCTGCCGAGCGATACACCCGCGCCTGCTACCGCCACACCCACGCTGACCCCCAGCCCCACCCCCACCGGTACGCCGGTTTTCTACCAGGTGGACGCGGACGATGATATGTTCGGCATCTCGCTGCGTTACGGCATCAGTCTGGATGCCTTGATGACCGCCAACCCGTCGGTCATCCCCTACGCGATGGGCGTGGGCACACTGCTGCTGATACCCATCACGCAAACGCCCCTGCCGCCCACCAGCACGCCCGCGCAAGGCAGTCAGGAAACGCCGCAGCCAGAAGAAAGCCTGCAAACGGACTGCTACCGCGATACAGCTGGCGGCGTGCTGTGCTTCGCGCTGGCTGTGAACGACACCGAAAAGGATAAAGAAAACGTCACCGCTAAAGTGACCCTGACCGGCGTGGGCACGGATTACACCCACACGCAGACTGCCATTTTGCCTCTGAACCTGCTGAAGGCAGGACAGAGCCTGCCCCTGCTCGCGTATTTCCAGGCGCCCACTCCAGAGGAATTCAACGCCAGCGCTGTAATTGACTTCTCGCTGCCCGTCCCCGAAAATGACGCGCGCTACCTCTCCGCGGAGCCGACAAACCTGGAAGTTTCCTGCGCCAGGGGCAATTTATCCTGCGCGGTAAGCGGGCGTGTAGCGCTCTCGCCGGATACCGCCCAAGCCAGCGCGCTGTGGGTCTTGGTGGTAGCTTACGCCCCTGACGGCCGCGTGGCAGGCATCCGCCGTTGGGATGCCCAGACCTCCCCTATCCCGCTGGATTTCTCGGTTTTGTTTTACAGCGCGGGACCGGAAATCGACCATGTTGAAGTTTTTGCGGAAGCCAGACCCGCCCAATAAGGAGCCCGATGCTGCGCGATATCCTGCCCAATCTAGGACATCAAACCTATATCATGGGGATCCTTAACCTCACGCCTGACAGCTTTTCCGGCGACGGGCTGCTGCAGCAGGCCGATCCACTGCAAGCCGCTATCGCGCAAGCCCGCGGCTTTGTTGCGGATGGCGCGCACATTCTGGATATCGGCGCCGAGTCCACCCGCCCCGGCGCGTCGCCCGTCCCGGCGGAGCAAGAGATTGAACGCCTGCTGCCGGTGCTGGTCGCGCTGCGCGAGGAGCTGCCGGAAGCTATCCTCTCTGTGGACACCTACAAAGCCAATGTTGCGGAAGAATCCCTGCGCGCTGGCGCCCATATCATCAACGACGTGTGGGGGCTGCGCGCCGACCCCAACATGGGCGCCGTCGTCGCCGCGAGCGGCGCCAGCCTGGTACTGATGCACAACCGCTCGACGCCGCAGAACACCCAAATTGACGTCAGCCTGGGGGGCAGGTATGTAGATATTTCTTATGGTGATGTCAGCGTTGAGGTGGCGGAGGGTTTGCTGCAGTCCGTCCAAATTGCAAGGGAAGCGGGCATCAGCGGTGGGCAAATCATCCTGGACCCCGGCATAGGCTTTGGCAAGACAACCCCCCAGAATATGCGCCTGCTCAAGGAGCTCGACCACCTGAAAGCGCTGGGCTTTCCGCTGCTGCTGGGGATTTCTCGCAAGTCTTTCATCGGTTACACGCTGAACCAACCGCCCGAAGACCGCCTGGAGGGCAGCCTGGCTGCCAACGCCTACGGCCTTCTGCACGGAGCGGACATCCTGCGCGTGCACGACGTGCGGCAAACCGCCCGCCTGGCAAAAATGCTGGATGCCATCCGCAACGCTTAAGCGAAGACTTAGCTCAATGCGTCTAAATCATCTTCGCGGATGATGCGCTCAGCCATGGCTTGCAGCGCGTCAATTTCGGATTCGTCGGTGTGGTTCTGCTTCCAGTAGAGTTTCAGCAATTCTTCGGGCGTCATGGTCTGAGTCTCGCCGTTTTCCCCCAGGCGCGCTCGCAGGCTGAACTTCGGTATCTTGTTGATTTTCATTTCCAGCGCCAGACGCGCCCGCTCGCGAATTTGCGCGTCATCAATCATGGCATCCACGTTATCCGGGTAAATAATGTTCAGGCGAACAATCGCGCCTTCCAACTCCTCTGGCTGTGGGAGCGCCGTCATAATTTTTTCCATAGCGCTATCCCCGGAGCGCAAGGTGACCGAGAAATCCCGGTAGGGGCGCGTGGCAAGTTTGTGCCAGGTGTAGTGCGTCTCCCCGCGGGAAACTTCGGCAATCACAAAGCCCTTATCATCTCCCGCCTCGCCAAAGTCTACATGCTCGATGGACCCGGAATAAATTACGGGTGGGTGGCTGCCCGGGTTCAGGTCCTGGAAGCGGTGGATATGCCCCAGCGCCACGTAGTCAATCCGCGCGTCGCGCACCAGACCTTGTGAAAGCTGAACGTCCCGCCCCAGCTTGATAGTGCGCTCATCCCCGATCAGGGCGCCGCGAATGGAAGCGTGCGCGGCAAGAATGAAAGGCAGCGTCGGGTCGCGCTGTTCCAGGGCTTGCTGAATCTTTGCATTCACCGCGTTCTCGATAATAACGTCCAGTTCCGCGTTGGGTTCGGCTGCGTCCAGGCTTGCGTTTTTGACAGCCGAAAGCGTGACCCAGGGAATGCCAAGCACCTGCACAGGCAAGCCTTCCAGGTCTTTTGAGCCCAAAAACTGGGGGCGGTCCACTACATATACATGCGGCACACCCAGCGTGGTAAATTCCTGGATGGCATGCGCCCGCTGCTGGGATGGGGAAACATCATGGTTCCCGGTGAGGAGGATTGTAGGGATACCCGCCCTGGAGAGACGCATAATCCGTCTTCCCCATTCGCGCTGGTAGGTAGGCGCGGGGCTGCGGTCTTTGTACGCATCGCCCGCGAAAATGACCAGGTCCACTTTTTCTTCAATGGCTGCCGCCACGATTGCGTCCAGGGATTTTAGAAAGTCCTTCACGCGGACGAACAAAGCATCGGTCGGGTCGTAAGGCCCATGCGTGGCAATATCAATGTGCGCGTCGGCAAAGTGCAGGATTTTTACCATGTGCCTATTATATCAAGCCGGGAGAGGGTTTACGGGGTAAGCCCCATGTTAATCAACTCGCTTTCCGCCACCCACCATTCGGGGTGCCATTCCAGCGCCTTGCGGAAGTCGCTTTCTGCTGCCGGCCAGTTGCCCAGCATCTTATTGGCGCGCCCGCGCCAGACCCAGGTTTCGGGGATGGCGTCTTCAGGGGTGATGTCCAGCACGTAATTCGCCAGGTTTAATACATCGTTATAGCGGGCAGTGTAAAAATACGCAAAAAACGGCCCGGTTTGGTACCAGAACACGCGCCAGGGCCTGTCTGGTGTGGGGATTTCTTCATAAACCGCGAAAGCTTCGTCATAAGCATCGGCCGCGCCGGCGTAATCCTTCATCTCGATGAGGATATTGCCCTGGCTGTACCAGGCAAAGAAAAGCTCTCTGCCTTCCAGGGTTTCAATCCGGTCAGCAGCCTGTTCATAGGCGTAGCGCAGGTTGTACTCGGCATCCCACTGCGGACCAAGGATATCGATAATTTCCTGCTCCCGTTCGTAGGGATAAATCACGAGGTATATGCCGTCGAACTGGTTCCAGTACATGCTTACCAGGTCGTACGGCAGGGCGATATCCCCAAGGAACGAATCGGGAATGTTTACTTTTTGGGTCACGTCATCATAGGTGGTGATAATGCCGTAGTGCCCCATCCAGCCTTCCTTGGCGTTCATGTATCCGCGTTCCACCAGGACCGGGAAACCTGCCGCGACCAGCTTCTTTACCATCTCAACATCGCCGCCGTAACGCACAATGCCCGTCAGGCTGGTCTGCGCGTTGACGTATTCCAGCATTTCATACGGCATCACGTTGCGGTCTTCTTTAAGCGGCTTGATGACCTGTTCCACAACATGCTGGTCGCCTTCCCAGCCCCAATAGGAGAGCAGCATAGCCAGATTGGTTGGTCCGCAGTTGTTAAAGCGCTGACGCTCATATTTAATGCCCTGCAATTCCTTGGCGCGTGGTATAGGCGTGGAGGTGGGCGTTGGGGGCAGTGTTGCCGCAGGGGTAAAAGTCGCCTGTTCGGTTGGGTGGGGAGTTGGGGTGCTGCTCGGCGCGAGCGTGGGGGTTGGGGTTGGCGCCATCGCGGTGAGCGTCGCTGCTACTTCGGGCGCGAGCGTGCCCTTCCCGCCCGGGTTGAAAGCTTGCTCACCCGGGGGCTTGAAAAAATACTGGATTCTGGCGCGCGCTTTCGCGACGTAAAAGTATGTGCGGTTTTGTATCGCTGGGATTTGGTACAGAGCAACGAGCAGCAGCACCAGAACTGCCGCTGCTGCCAGGGTAATCCAAAGCCAGCGCGCGCCCGGCTTACCGTTCAGTTGGCGCTGGAATTTTTTCTTATTTCGATTAGCCATAACAAATGGGCATTATAACGCAATAAAAACAAACTGTCTTTTGCCGTGTAAGCGCATTGAGGTTTGAAAATAAGATGCTTTTGCCGTTTTTATCGCCTCGCAGCGCTTGGTCCCCGTTGTGCGCGCAAGAAAAGCGGCTGCCGTTTGGCAGCCGCTTTTGGGTTTCAGATTTGCGCTTTATGCGTCGTGGAATTCGCCGTCCACGAAGTCCTCGCCACCCTGCGCAGGGCCGGAATTCGGCTGGCTGTTCCCGGCAGAAGGTCCGGATTGGG
>CAZPWL010000074.1:0-8960 GCA_964590535.1 uncultured Anaerolineaceae bacterium | reverse complement strand
AGGATTCTTCGCCCGCGGCTCAGAATGACAAACTCTTTAGATGCATGATCGTAATGCCGCGCGTTGCTGTGCTGATGATCTGATGTTGTGACACACAGGCAGATTGCCACACCGTTTTGCCTGGAAGTCTGGTCAGGTTGGTCAGCAGCAGGGTGGCAAAACGGTTCGCAATGACGGGATCTTTTTGGGGACTGGCTGTCAGCGAAGGACCTTTGTTTGAAAGTCCCGGATTCTTCGCCTGCGGCTCAGAATGACGACGCTAGTAGTTGATACAAAATCGCCTCAGTCTATTATTTTTCCTCTTTTTAAGGTATCCTTAACTTTTGAAGTTGCACGAGGAGGCGATAATGATTAAAGAACTAATAAAAGAAGCGCAGCAGCGCATGCAGGCTGCCCTGGAAGTGCTGGAAGAAGACCTGACTGGTATCCGTACCGGCAGAGCATCCCCCGCCCTGATCGAAAAACTGCCAGTAGAATACTACGGCGCGACGCTGCCATTGATCCAGATGGCGACCATCAGCGTGCCTGAATCCAGGCAGCTGCTGATTCGTCCGTTTGACGCATCCACTCTCAAGAACATTGAACGGGCCATCCTTGCCTCCGAGCTCGGCCTGACACCCAACAACGATGGCAAATCCATCCGCCTGAACCTGCCGCCCCTGACCGAAGAGCGCCGGCGCGAGTTGGTGCGCGTCGTTCACGGCAGGCTTGAAGATTGTAAAGTGGCAGTGCGCAACGTCCGCCGCGATGTGATCAAGGATCTGAAAGATTTTGAGAAGGAAAAACTCATTTCAGAAGACGAGCTAAACGGCGCAGAAGAAGAATTAAAGGAACTTACCACCGATATGGTCGACAAAATTGACGAAATCGGCGCCCGCAAGGAGAAAGAAATCCTCGAGGTCTAACCCCATGGAAGCAGCGGAAGAACCCCTCAAGATACCCACCCATGTGGGTCTGATTATGGACGGGAACGGCAGGTGGGCTAACGCCAAGGGGCTGCCGCGGCTGGCAGGGCATCGGGCTGGCGTCGAAAACTTACGCGACGTCATCACAGCGGGTATAAAATTCGGGGTCAAGTACCTTACTTTTTACGCTTTCTCCACGGAGAACTGGAACCGTCCGCGCGACGAAGTCTTTGGCATCATGGATTTGCTGGCTGAATTTATTGACCGGGAAACTGAGCCGCTGCACAAAGAAGGCGTGCGCATCCTGCACATCGGGCATCTTGACCGCTTGCGCCCCTCGCTGGTAGAAAAAATCAAGTACGCCATTGCCCTCACCAAGGACAACCGAAAAATAACTGTTCAGCTGGCGTTTAACTACGGCGGCAGGGATGAAATCGCGACAGCAGTACGAAAAATCGTCGCCGCCGGGACGAAACCGGAAGACGTGACCGAAGCCCTGATCAGCCGAAATCTGTTCACTGCCGGCATCCCCGATCCGGACCTGATTATCCGCACCAGCGGAGAGATGCGCACGAGCAATTTCTTGATGTGGCAAAGCGCTTATGCCGAGTGGGTCTTCCCGAACACCTACTGGCCGGATTTCAACGAAGCGGTTTTTCGGGAAATGCTGCGTGAATACAGCCGCAGAAACCGCCGTTTCGGAGGATTAAGCTCCAAGTAATGTTCTGGACTCGCTTCAAATCCGCGCTGGTGTTTGTGCCGCTTATACTCGCCGTCTCCTATGTGGGCGGCGCTGTTTATGGGGTTTTCATGTTGGTCGTCCTGGGGGTAGGCGCTTGGGAATACTGGCGTTTGCTCAAAACCATGGGCTATTACGTCTCGTTTCCGCTCATGCTGGGCGGCGTGCTTGCGCTGCTGCTTCTGCGTCTGTTTACTGGCTTCACTTTTATGGACCTGGCCTTGGTGGTCGTCCTGGTGGCTTGCGCCATTCTCAGCCTGAACCGCTTTGAAAAGCAGGACGCGCAGGCTGTGCTCACCTTCGCGCTGCATGTTTCCGGAATTCTGTACATCGGCTGGCTGGGGGGCTACTTCTTCTCCCTGCGAGCGCTCCCTAACGGCGCCTGGTGGACGATGCTAAGCCTTGGCCTGGTGATGCTGGTGGACCTGGGCGCGTACGCCATCGGCGTGAAGTTTGGCAAGCATAAGATTTTTCCGCGCCTCAGCCCGCGCAAAAGCTGGGAAGGTTACGCCGGCGGGATTTTCTTTGGAGTGGGTTTTGGGGCCTTGTTAGCGCTGCTTCTCCCATCGGTAATGCCAGAATTGGCAGTCTGGGAAGGCGCGCTTATAGGTTTGCTCATCGGCGCCCTCACGCCGTTCGGCGATATTTTTGTCAGCATGCTCAAGCGCATCGCCGGCGTGAAAGACAGCGGCAGCTTGATCCCTGGGCACGGCGGCATTTTAGACCGCACGGATACCTGGATTTGGGCTGTGATGCTCGGGTATTATTTTGCTCAGCTATTTTCCTAATAGATAAAAAAAACCCCGCGCGCAGGCGCGGGGCTGAATATTCTCAACGCTATTGTCAGGCCGCAAGAGCCGCGTCCACAATCTCGCGCGCTTCAGACTGGATGCGCGCCAGATGCTCCTCGCCTTTCAGGCTTTCGGCGTAAATCTTGTAAATATCCTCCGTGCCCGACGGGCGCGCGGCGAACCAACCGAAGTCCGTGGTCACCTTCAGCCCGCCAATCGGGGCATTATTGCAAGGCGCTTTGGTAAGCTTGGCAGTGATAGGATCGCCAGCCAACATATCCGCTTTGACCATCTCTGGGGAAAGCGCCGCCAGAACAGCTTTCTCGCGCGCCCCGGTGGGTGCGTCCATGCGCGCGTACCAGCTTTTTCCCAGCTCAGCCTCCAGCGCTTGATAGTGCAACCCGGGGTCCTTGCCCGTCACCGCCAGAATTTCGGCTGCGAGCAGGTTCAGGATAATCCCGTCTTTATCGGTGGTCCAGGTGGCGCCATTTTTGCGCAGGAACGAAGCCCCCGCGCTCTCTTCGCCGCCAAAGCCAACGCTCCCATCCAACAAGCCGGGTACAAACCACTTGAAACCCACCGGCACTTCGCATAATCGCCGCCCAATTTTGACAGCCACTTTATCGATGATGGAGCTGGAGACCAGCGTTTTCCCGATCGCCGCCTCTCCGGACCAATTTGGACGGTGCTGGAAGATGTACCAGATGGCGACCGCCAGATAATGATTGGGGTTCATCAACCCAACGCTGGGGGTGACGATGCCGTGGCGGTCAAAATCCACATCATTCCCGAAGGCAATGTCAAATTTGTCTTTCATGTTGACCAGATTTGCCATCGCGTATGGGCTGGAGCAGTCCATGCGGATTTTGCCGTCCCTGTCCAGGGTCATAAAAGAAAATGTGGGGTCCACGCGTTTGTTGACGACTTCGATGTTGAGGGCATACCGTTCCGCGATTGGCTCCCAATAGCCGATACCTGAACCTCCCAAGGGGTCCACGCCGATATGAATGCCGGAGGCCGCCAGCGCTTTCATGTTGACGACGCTGTCCAGGTCGTTCACGTAGGGGGTGATAAGGTCGATGTGATGGGTGGTATCAGCTTGGAGCGCTTTGGCGAGGCCGAGCCGTCTCACGTCCTTCAAGCCGCCGCGAATGATTTCATTGGCGCGGTTTTGTATCCATTTGGTGGTATCGGTATCCGCGGGTCCGCCGTTAGGAGGATTGTACTTAAAGCCGCCGTCATCGGGTGGGTTATGGGAGGGCGATATGACCACCCCATCCGCCAGGGCGGTCTGCCTGCCGGTGTTGTAAGTGAGGATGGCATGCGAGATGACCGGCGTGGGCGTGTAGCGCATGTCCGCGTGAATCATGATTTCCATGCCGTTGCCGGCAAAAACCTCAATCGCGCTGTAAAGCGCCGGCTCGGAGAGAGCGTGCGTATCCATCCCGATGAAGAGCGGACCCGTGATGCCTGCCAGCTTGCGGTATTCGTAAATCGCCTGGCTGATTGCGAGCACATGGTCTTCGTTAAAGCTGCCGCTCAGCGAAGAACCCCGGTGCCCACTCGTGCCAAAGACTACCGCCTGGGCGCTGTCTTGGGGGTCGGGGTGCTGGGTGTAATAGGCGGAAATCAGGCGCGGGATATTCACCAGCGCTTCGAGCGGGGCAGGCTTGCCTGCCAGGGGGTGGATGGGCATGGCTTCTCCTTTATTCTGAAACAGGCGGAAAACCGCCTTCCTGAAATGTTGTTGACAGGTCCTTGCGCTGGTTTGGGTATTCGCGGTTCTGGTTGTACTCGGAAAGGTCGCTGATTTCCCCAGGGTAGCCCACGGCCGCCATGCAGTGGATGCTGTACGCCTCTGGGATGTTCAGTTCAACGCGGGCGCGCTCGTGGTCAAATCCGCCCATCGGGTGTACCACCAATCCCATGGCAACACCTTGCAAGGCCAGGTTTTCGAACGCCAGGCCGGTGTCGAAGGCGTGCGTGCTGATTTCTTTGCCTTTAGGTGAGATTCTGTTGGAAAGAACGACCAGAAGCACGCTGGCTCGCACGCACCATTCTTGATTCCAGATATCCAGCAGCGAAAAGAAATGATCAAATTGCTCGGTGTTGCGGTGAGCGTAGAGGAAGTACCACTCCTGGAAATTGCCCGATGAAGGCGCCCAGCGCGCAGCTTCGAACAGGCGCAGGAGCTCTTCCTGGGGCAAGGCCGCACCGCTCATCGCTCTGGCGGACCAGCGCTTGATAATGAAATCCTCAATTGGGTAGAGGTTTTTTCGATAATCCCGCACCTTAATCTCAGAAATATTCATACAAGTTGCCTTTTGGGTATTTTTGTTACGCTGAGGAAATTTTATCACAGCACGGGCATAAAAATAGACCCTGAAAGGGCTGCTCTCAGGGTCTTTTTCGTAATCCTTGTGGACGCGTTTTCGTTTACTTGATCGCGTAGGTCAGGTTGACGTCGTATGTGATGACGATCTGCCCGGCGGAAATCGGAACGGAGGGTTCCAGACCGGATGCGCCGCCGCCGCCCATGCCGTACGCGCTGTAGGGCTGCACATAGCTTGAGTTCGTGGCGCTGATGGCCTGCACTTCGCCAAGGGTCACGCCAGCCACACCGGCCACGGACTGAGCTTTGCTCTGGGCATCCTTGATTGCCAGGTCGCGCGCGCTGACAAGAGCGCTCTCGCGGTCAGCGATATCGAAGTTGATCCCGTAGATATTGTTGGCGCCGGATTTTATCGAGACATCCAAAAGTTTGCCAAGTTTACTCAGGTCGCGAACGGTAATGTAGACTGTGTTGTCCACCACGTACACTGTGCCTGTAACCTGACCCATGGTATCGTACTGCTGCATCGGGTACACATTGAAGTTCGCGGTCTGGATATCCTTCAGCTCCACACCTTCGGCCTGCAGGGCGTTGGAAATGGCGGTGGCCAGGGCGTTGTTATTGCTCAAGGAAGAGCTCACATCCGGGGCTTCGCTGTGCACGCCGATATTGATGTAGGCAATATCAGGGACCAGAATCACTTTTCCGGTTCCATTGACGGTGAGAGTGCGCACGTTCTCGGGGGCTGTGGTTTGCTGCGGGGCTTGGAATAATGCGCATCCGGTTAACGTCAGGGCTCCGACGAGTAAGACAACAATTGAAAGAACTGAAATTTTGGTTTTCATAGTTAACTCCTTATAGTTTGCTGAGATAATGACGCAGAGAGCATAAGGAATGTTCCCGAAAACCAAAATTTTTTCGAAAGGGCGGGGAAAAGCGGCGGGCATTGGATATAATAAAAGTCGGGGTTCTTTTCACAACCTCTCAGAGAGAGAGCCATGCCAGTTAACTATCCTCAAATTGAACAGAGCCTGCCCGCATACGCCAGCCTGGAGAAGGGTTTTCAGGAGCTGCAGTTGGCGCAGCAGGAAAAGCTCTGGCGCTTGTTTTCGGACCCAGCGCTGGAAGTGGATGCCATGCGCGACAAAATCTCCAGGGCGGAGGCGCTGCTAAAAAGCCTGTACTGCGCCAAACCGGTGCAGGAGAAGCTCCTGACCCGCAGCCCTCTGCCAGCGCTGCCGATGAGCTATACGCTGATTGCGGCGGATGGTTCGCAAATTGTGCCAAACCGCCACAGACCTGTGCAGTTTTGCGTGCTGAACATCGGCATGATAAAAATCCAGCGGGGCTCGGGGCGCGCGCCTGAAATCAATGTGCTGAGCACGCTGTTGGAACACGACAGCCTGTATACGCCCGACGGTCGTCTGATTGGCGAGGAAGACGTGTCGCTTTTTCGGGATTTGGAAGAAAGGCGCGTCTTGTTCGAATCGGCGGTTTCCGATGGCGAGCCGATTATCACGCTAACAGATGGTCCCTTGGACGTGTACGAGAACATTACCACCCGCAAAGAGCGGGCAAAGCAGCTGGGGGAGGTGCGGAGCATCCATGCCCACCTGGAAGCGCGCGGGGTGCTCAGCGCGGGTTATATTGACAAGCCGGGTTCCGAGCTAATCAGCCGGATGCTCAGCGTTTTGCAGACGCCCGACGCAGAGCTGAGAGCGTATGACGACACCAAGCGCGAAATTCGCGGCATCAGCGACGCGGAACTATTGGCAAATCTTCTCCGGGCGGGGGAACGGTCGGCAGTGTTCGAAGCGGTGACCAAAGGCGAGAGCAAAGGAAGCCTGGATGTGCATTTCTTCTATATGAATGTGAGCGGTGGGGAGCAGCCAAACCTGGCGCGGGTAGAATTCCCAGCCTGGGTCAGCGCGCACCCGCAGCTGGTGGATATCCTCCACAGCGTGATTTACTATGAAGCGATGATTCTGGACAGCCATCCCTATCCGTACGCTCTGCACCGGGCGCACGAGCTGGCGGTGATTACCATGCCCGAGCATGAACAGGTGGAAGCTATGTTGGTGCGCGAGCTGGAGCAGGCTGGGGCGCGGATTGGAAAGCGCTCCAACAAAGACTGGAATAAAGGTCTCACGAGAGCTTGAGGGAAAAATGAGCGATGAAACTAAAATACTGATTGGGAAACTTCTGCGCGCGGATAACCATGCCTTTGTGGCAGGCTGCCGCACCAAGGACCTGGTGGCGCCGGCGCTGGGGGCTTTGTGTAAGGTGCGCCTGGAAGAGGGTCTGGAGATTTACGGTCTGATTGGGAATATTATCATCAACGATGACAGCCTGGTGCGCCAGCTCGTTTCTGGCATCAGCATTCCCACCGAATACACCGAAGATAACCGCCATAACCGCAACTTACCGGTTGAAATCAGCGTCTTGTGCGTCGGGTTCGGGCAGGACGGTAAGGTTTACCACCGGCTGCCGCCGCGCCCGCCCCTCAGCCTGGACGCGCTTTACCTGTGCGACGATGAAGAATTGGTGCGATTCACCAACACCGGCAGATACGGCTACTTCCGCCACATTTTGCGGCTGGAAGACCAGCCAGTGGAAGAAATCCTGACCGCCCACCTGGCGCGAGCCAGACAGGCGCACGCGGCGAGTGGCAGGGCGGATTGGTACACAGGCGCCTGCAAGGAGCTGATTGTGCTCCTGCGGGATGACTACGAAGGCTTGATGAACGTGCTGAACGCGCTGGCAGAGTTGGAGTGAGGTGGAAATGGATGCATTAATCGGCGCGCAAGCGCATGTTATCGGGTATGTGGTCGGCGGCGGACTGGAAGCCAACCTGCAGGTACGCCTTACCGTGCCTCCGCAGGAGGTGCAGGAAGGCTCCTTTGTGGTTATTGACAGCGGCGGATGGCGTTTTTACGGGCTCGTCACCGACTTGCAGTTGGGCTCCACCAATCCCCGCTTTGCCGACGAGCAAAGCGAGGAACGCCTGCCGCACCAGCTGGCAGAACTTCTGCACGGACAGACGCTCTACACCAACCTGGCGGTTATGCCTGTGCTGATGATGGAACGCGGACCGGAACCCGGGACGCAAGAATACCGCCTGTGGAAAGACCAGCACCCGGATGAAAGCCAACCCGCGAATGTTAAAACAGTTCCCAGCCACCATTCCCCGGTGATGTTGGCGGATGCAGCGGATATCGCCCAGATTTTTGGGACGGATAACAACGCGGAGATTTTCAGCATCGGCTATACGCGCGAGCAGGGGCACCCGGTCTGCCTGAACCTGGATAAGTTCGTCAAGCGCAGCTCCGGGATTTTTGGCACCACCGGCTCGGGAAAGTCCTTCCTGGCGCGCATGATTTTGGCGGGTCTCATCCATGCCAACCGTGCCTCGGCGCTGATTTTTGACATGCACAACGAATACGGACCGGACAGCAGCTCTTCCGATACCGGCGCGGCAGTGCCGGGGCTGAAAGGCAAATTTGGGGGCAAGATACAACTGGTGGGGCTGGGCGCGAAAACTTCCTTTGGGCAGCTAAACGCGGACCTTTCGCTGGAAATCGCGCAGTCGGACATTACCAGCGAGGACGTGCTGCTGCTCAGCCAGGCGCTGAACCTGAACGAAACCGCCGCGACCGTGCTTGCCGCGCTGGAACGGGATTTTCAACAGGATTGGTTCAGCGTGTTCCTTAGCATGGGAACGGGCAAGACCGAACAGGACGAAAACGGAAAAAGCGTTCCCGCGCCAGACAGCGTGGAAGCCTGGGCTGACGGCAGCAACGTGCACCCCAAGTCCGCCCTCGCGCTGCACCAAAAGCTGGGACGCCTGCGCAACAAGACTTACCTGATTGCAGACCCTGCCACCAAGGGGCTCAAGGCGATAATTGACAGCCTGGAACACGGCAATTCTGTCATTCTTTCCTTCGGCAAGAACAACTCTGAATTGGATTACTTGCTGGTCACGAACCTGATAACCCGCAAAATCCGCGACCATTGGGAGGAGAGGACCGAACAATTCCACGCGAAGACTGACAGCAATGTGAAGGAACCGCGCCCGCTGGTGGTCGTGGTGGAAGAAGCCCACAAGCTGCTCAACCGCGAAATGGCTTCGCAGACCATCTTCAGCACCATCGCGCGCGAAATGCGCAAGTATTACGTGACCCTGCTGATCATCG
>CAZPWL010000073.1:0-9019 GCA_964590535.1 uncultured Anaerolineaceae bacterium | reverse complement strand
AGTTAATATATCGCTTTTCCGGGAATTTTGCAAGCTGACCTTTGGACAAACACAGCGTTTTTTATTGGTTGTAGAGAAAACTATCTACCTGACATCCATCTTGCTTTCAAATGTTAATGCTTAATCCCATACTTGCACATTTCCAGAACCTCTACATACGACCCAGATCACGCTGTGCTACAATCGTTCTATCCGGAGGCACCCATGATTGAACTTCCTGAAGCCCACACCCTTGCCCACCAAATATCACAGCATCTCACCGGCAAAACAATCCACTCTTCCGCCGCCGCCCAAAGCCCGCACAAATTCGCCTGGTACAACGGGGACCCAGTTGACTACCCTGCCAAGCTGAACGGCGCCCGCGTTCTTTCCGCCCGCGGGCTGGGCATGTTCGTGGAAATCAGCCTGTCGACCTGCACGCTGCTTTTCAGCGACGGGGTCAATCTGCGCCTGCACCCGGCTGCCGGCCCCGTTCCCGCCAAACATCAGCTCCTCCTCAACTTTGAGGACAGCACCAGTCTTAGCGCGTCCGTCGCCATGTACGGTGGGGTTGTTTGCTGGGCGAAAGACGAGGTTTACGAGAATACCTATTACGCGACTGCCCTCAGCAAACCCTCTCCGCTGACGGACGCGTTCGACGAAGCCTATTTCCGCGCCCTGCTCGCCCCAGAAGCGGTGCGTAAGCTGCCGTTAAAAGCCGCCCTGGCAACAGAGCAGCGCATTCCAGGTCTCGGAAACGGCTGTCTGCAGGATATCCTCTGGGAAGCCCAACAGCACCCGCGCCGAAAGCTCAACACTCTCTCGGATGAGGAACTGCGCCAACTCTACCTGTGTGTGAAATCAAGCCTGATTGAAATGACCCAAGCCGGAGGTCGCAGCACGGAAAAAGACCTGCTTGGGCAGCCCGGCGGATATTCGGTGCGCTTGTGCGCGGACACGAACGGCAAGCCCTGCCCCCGCTGCGGCACAACAATCGTAAAAGAAGCCTATTTGGGCGGCAGCGTTTATACCTGCCCCACCTGCCAAAAGCTTTAGGCTTCCGCCCCCCAGCCGCCATCCATCAGCGTGTACCCCAGGTGGATGTCGAAAGGCTGGATAAGCAGCTTGCCAAGCGGGCGTTCGTACTTCTCGAAGAAGGCGTGGCAGGCGGCGGCGTAGTCTTCGCGTGTATCAAACTCCCATATCGCGAAGTACTTGACGGATTTGATAATCTTCTGCAACTTGCGCGGGTCTTTCTCCGGGTTATTAATCGTGTACTCGCGCTTCATCAAAAGGATGCGCTGGCAGCCGGGGCAAGCCTGCTGCCATGCCACCATTTCTGGCGAGAGGGCTTCAAACGCGTCCACCTTCTCAGGGTTCACCTCAAAAAGCTTAACCTCAACAAAGTTACTCATACCGATTACCTTTCTCTGAGGAGAATTCACGACCTGATTATCCCCGTTTTCTTACGGGTAGCTCCTGGTTTTCTAAAGATACCCGCGTCATCACCCTGCCCCTTGGCCAAGGTTTTACCAGCAAGCCAAAGGCACAGCCGGGAACATTCATCGGATTATCGCGAAAATGGAACTGAGAAAAGTATCACGCTTGTGGCTGCCGCAATCGCGCGCCTATCCCGGGGCGTTCCGGCAGGCTAATGAGCGCGTCCTCTCCAAAGCGCATCCCTTCAAACGGGTCGTTCACCACCAGCAGGCTGGCATCCAGGTCCAGCCAATCCGCCAGCCCAGCCAAATGCGCCGCGGCGCTCAGTCCAACGGAGGTTTCAATCATGCAGCCGAGCATGATGCTCATCCCGGCTGCGCTTGCTTGCTTGGCTAACTCGACAGCGGGTCCAACTCCGCCCACCTTCATTAGTTTGATGTTCACTCCGCGCACGCCCACCCTTGCCAGGCGCTGCAAATCTTGTGGTTTCTGCAAGGATTCATCCGCAACAATCGCTATCGAGGTTTTTGCTTGCACCTCTCCCATCGCTTCGAGTTCGTCGATACCCAGCGGTTGTTCCAGCATTTCAAGGTCGGCTTTTTCGAGGTGAGGCAGATATTCAAGCGCCTGCCGCAAGCTCCAGCCGGCATTCGCGTCGGCAAACAAGCGCGCGTCCGGTCTGGCAGCGCGCACGGCCTCCAGGCGGGGGATATCCTCTTCATCTCCCGCCAGCTTGAGCTTCAGGATTGGCAGCCTCAACAGACGCCGGGCTTCAGCAGCCATGTTTTCAGGGCTATCCACCGAAATGGTGAAGCTGCTGGCTTTCCGCCCTGGTTCTGGCAGTCCGAGCGCGGCATAGAGCGGCAGCCCAAGCTTTCGGCTGAGGTAATCATGCAAAGCGATATCCAGCGCGGCGCGGGCAGCTGCCGGGCCGTCCGGATCAACCCAGGCGGGAATATCTTCCAGGCGTTCGGGGAATGGGTCCGTGCGCAACGCAGCGCGGTTCCAATAAGCCTGCAAGTCTTCCTCCCGCACAGGGTAGTAAGGCGGTATGGTGCCCTCTCCCCAGCCCGCGTCGCCGCGCAGCCGGATCCAATGGGCAGTGCGTTCCTGGGTAGCGCCGTAAGAGAGTCGAAAAGGAGTGCGCAGCTGCAGCAAAACGCGCTGCCAGCTCAGGCACGGAGCGTCTTGTTGGGGATCAGTCTGCACAGCGCAACCTTTCACGCTAAGTGGCAGGCAACCCAATGGTCGGGTTTGATTTCGCGATAATCAGGGTCTTCTTTAAAGCATCTCTCAACAGCGATTGGGCAGCGCGTATTGAAGTTGCAGCCCTGCGGCGGGTTCAGAGGGCTGGGAATGTCGCCTTTCAGGATGATCCGTTTCCGATTGCGGGCTTTATCCGGATCCGGGATCGGCACGGCAGACATCAGCGCGCGGGTGTACGGGTGGCTTGGATGCAGATAGATTTCATTCCGATCTGCCAATTCCATTACCTTGCCCAGGTACATCACGACCATGCGATCACTGATGTGCCGCACCATGCTCAGGTCATGCGCCACAAAAATATAGGTCAGCCCCAAGCGGTTCTGCAATTCTTCCAACAGGTTGACCACCTGCGCCTGAATACTCACATCCAGGGATGATATTGGCTCGTCACAAATAACCAGATCCGGATTGAGCGCCAGGGCGCGCGCGATGCCAATGCGCTGCCGCTGACCGCCCGAGAATTCGTGCGGATAACGGTTGACAAAATCCGGGTTCAAGCCCACCAATTTCAGCAGCTCCTGCACGCGTTCCCGCTTTTCTTTTTGGTCAAGCTTGGTGTGAACGTCCAGCGGGGCGGCGATAATCGCGCCGACGGTCATGCGCGGATTGAGCGAGGCGTAGGGATCCTGGAATATCATTTGCATGCGGCTGCGCATTTTACGCAGGTCATTCTCCTGCAGGCTGGCCAGGTCCACCCCATCAAAAAGCACTTGCCCTGAGGTCGGGCGATAAAGCTGAAGGATGGTCCGGGCAACAGTCGTCTTTCCGCAGCCAGTCTCTCCGACAAGCCCCAGGGTTTCGCCTTCAAACACATCAAAGCTCACATCGTCCACGGCTTTGATAAATCGGCGTTGGGTGCTAAAGAGCTGACGGGAAACAGGGAAGTACTTTTTCAGGTTCCGAACCTGAACCAAGCTTTTTTGTTCAGCGCTCATTGCGCACCTCCGGCGGTTTTCCGCAGTGTCTCCGCGTCAATCTCCTGCCAGCGCCAGCAAGCCACATTGTGACCGCTGCTGCCGGCTTCTTCCAGGCCGGGTCTTTCCAGTTTACAGCGTTCCGCCCGGAAAGCGCAGCGGGCAAAGAAAGGACAGCCTTGCGGAAGCCCGATCAGGTCGGGCGGCAAGCCGGGGATGGAAATTAGTTTTGTGCCCGGAGCTTCGTCAATTCTGGGAAGTGAGCCGAGCAAACCCAGCGTGTATGGGTGCCGGGTCTGATGATAGATTTCATGTGCCTTGCCGCGTTCAATGATGAAGCCGGCATACATCACATTGATGTTTTGTGCCATTTCCGCCACAATCCCCAAATCGTGCGTAATCCACATCACTGCCATGCCCAGTTCTTCCTGCAAACGGATCACAAGCTCGATAATCTGCGCCTGGATGGTAACGTCCAGCGCGGTGGTAGGCTCGTCGGCGATGAGAAGCTTAGGCTCGCAAGAAAGCGCCATGGCAATCATGGCACGCTGGCGCATGCCGCCCGAAAATTGGTGCGGGTAGTTATCCAGGCGTTTGCGTGCCTCCGGGATACCGACCAGATTGAGGAGCTCCATAGCCCGGTCGCGGGCTTGCTTCTTGTTCATGTTCTTGTGCAGCATGAGGGCTTCTGAAATCTGGAAACCCACGGTATAAACAGGATTAAGCGAAGACATTGGGTCCTGAAAGACCATGGCGATTTCGCGCCCGCGGACCTTGCGAATTTCGCTATCGTCCAATTTCATCAAATCCCTGCCGCCAAACCAAATTTCCTGGGCGTCAATTTCGCCGGGTGGAATTTGGATGAGCCTGAGTATGGAAAGCGCGTGCACGCTCTTGCCGCATCCGCTTTCCCCAACCACGCCCAGGACCTCGCCGGGCTCCATGGTGTAAGAGATTCCGTTTACCGCGTTTACTGTGCCGTCCTGGGTGTGAAAGCGGGTGTGCAGTTCGCTGATTCGCATTAAAGTTTCCATAGCATCCGCTCCCGCATCACTTCACGCGCATTTTTGGGTCCAACGCGTCGCGCAGACCGTCGCCTAACAAATTGAACCCGAGCACGCTGAACACAATTGCCAGGCCTGGGAAGAGCACCGCCCACCAGGCGCCGCTGGAAAGGAACTTGTAGCTGTCGCCCAGCATCGCGCCCCATTCTGGTTCCGGGGGGATTGCCCCCAGGCCAAGAAAGCCCAAGGCCGCGGCGGAAAGGATGGCGGAAGCCAGGCCCATAGTCGCCTGGACGATAATCGGCGAAAGGATGTTCGGCAGGACGTGCTTGAACAGGATGCGTCCGTGCCCTTCGCCAACGGATTGCGAAGCCAGCACATACTCTTTTTGACTGACTGAAAGCACCGCCGAGCGCGCCAGGCGGGCGTAAACCGGGATGCCGACCACCCCGATGGCAATCATGCCTTTCTCCAGCCCCGGCCCAAGGAAGGCCACAATAGCAATAGCTAACAGATAGCTGGGGAAGGAAAGCAAAATGTCCATCACGCGCATGGTAATGCTTGAGAAAGCCTTGCCGTTTACGGGTTTATGCAGCAGCAAACCAATGAGCAGTCCGACCACCGCGCAGACCAGACCGACCAACGGCGCAACCAAGAGCCCGCTGAGCCCACCCAAAAGCGCGCCGGTAACAGCGAACAATACTATGCGCAGCTTTGGTTGCGCGAGCTTTTTTTCCAAAAAAACGGACAGCACGCCAAGCCCGCCAAACAGCAGGGTTTGGAACCATTGACGGGCAATCCAGGCAGGCAAAAGCCCAACCGCCAGTCCCAAACCGCCCATTAAGACGAGCTTTTCTTTCCTGTTCATATCAAAGCTCTCGAAGAAACCAGCAAATAAGCCCAACAGGCAGCCGATAATCAGGGAGATACCCACGGCAACCAAACCAACGCGCAAGGAGTTCCAGCCCCCATGAACCACGCGCGTGAATATGTCACGTCCAAGTTTATCCGTGCCAAAAATGTGCACCGCGGGTTTTTCCGCTGTGCGGACCAGATTGGGAGGCAAGAGTTTTGAGCCGTAGTCCAGGTCAATTTTGGCATCGTAATCCCAGAAAAAATGCGCGCCGACGGCAGAAAGTAGGAATACTGCCACGACTACCAGCCCAAGCATGGCTGTCCGGCTGGCTTTCAAACGACGCCAGGCATCCAGCCAGAGAGAACGGTGTTCACGCACGGCAAAATCAGTCAGGACTTCAACTTCAGGCAATTGCGTGCTCATCTTCTATCCTAATCGTAACTAATACGCGGGTCGAGAAGCGCGTAAGAAATGTCGACCAATAAATTGACGACCAGAAAAATGATGGCAATCAGGAGCGTTACGCCCTGAACAATCGGGTAATCCCGACCTAGGATGGAGTCATAGACCCATTTGCCAATTCCAGGCCAGGAAAAAATCGTTTCGGTCAGCACGGCTCCAGCAAGCAAGGAGCCTGCCTGGATACCAATAATCGTGATGACCGGCAAAAAAGCGTTCTTGAGTGCGTGCCGATACAGCACCACCCGTTCCGCCAGACCCTTTGCCGCGGCGGTGCGGATATAGTCTTCCTGCAGCACATCCAGCATGCTGGAGCGCGTCATGCGCGTGATAATAGCGGTCGGGATGGTTGCCAGGGCGACCGCGGGCATAATGATATGCTTGAACGCGTCCCAGAAACCAGCAAAATTACCAGTCAAAAGGCTATCGATTAAGAGCAGGTTTGTGATTGGCGTGATACTCATTCCGGGGCTGAGCCGGCTGCCGGACGGAAGCCATTTCAGGAATACCGAAAACAGCATAATCTCCATGATGCCCAACCAGAAAATGGGGATGGACACCCCCAGGAGCGAGCCTATCATGGTCGTCCCATCCAGCCAGGAGTTTCGGCGGGAAGCAGAGGCTATCCCGACCGGAATGCCGATCAGGAGCGAAAAAAACATCGAAAGCAAGGCAAGCTCCAACGTCGCCGGGAAACGTTCTTTGAGCGTTTCGGCTACCGGAATTCGGCGGTGAATAGAGTCCCCGAGGTCAAATTGCAGCAGACGGTTGAAATAGCGCACATACTGACTGTCAAAGAAACCAGGCAGGTCACCCTCCACCAGCGCGTCCCGATCCAGAAAGGCAGGCCGGTTTAACCCGAACTGCTCGCGGATCCGGGCAACGTTTTCTTCGGTGGCATGTTCGCCAAGCATAGCCACTGCCGGGTCTCCGGGGATAAGCCGCTGGAAGAGGAAAATCACCAGGGTCACCCCAATCAGGGTTGGAATAATTGAGATTAATCTCCGCAAAATGTACTTTGCCAAGCTTACCTCGCTTGTGGTTACTGAATGGGGGCGGTTTGGGAACCGCCCCCATGAGACTTTTTAGCGGCGGGCAAGATTTGCCTGCCAAAAATGTTTAGTTGCCGAAATACACGTACTCAAAGTTCTCAGCGCCAACCGGCTGCGGGATGTAATCCTTCACCATGGCGGAGAGGATTAGCGGCGTGTTGTTGTGCCCCAACCAAATGCGCATCACATCGTCGTGCATGATTTGCTCAGCCTGAGAATACAGCTTGGCGCGTTCCGCGGGATCCGGAAGGGTTACCGCTTCCTGCAGGATTGCAGCCAGCTCGGCGTTCTGGTACCAGCCTTCACGCTTGATCGGTTCCGTGCCGCTGCCAAAGAAGTAGCCGGTGAAGTTATCCGGGTCGCCGTTATCGCCGCCCCAGCCGAGGAGATAAAGTCCCATCAGCAGGCCGTTCCGGCGGGAGCCAAGGTAAGTCGGCCAGTCGCCTTCCAGGTAGAGTTCCACGTTAAAGCCCGCGGCGGTCAGGTTCGCGGCAATTCCTTCGCCAACTTCCTTGGCTGCCGGGAAATAGAAGCGGGTTACGGGCATGTAATAGAGGCGCAGTGGGATTACCTGGCCAGCCTTGTAAACCACATTGCCATCCGCATCCTGAACATCTTCAGCGACTGTGACTTCACTGAGTCCGTTCGGGAAGCCGGCATCCTTCAGCAGGGATTTGGAAAGCTCGGGGTCGAACTTCCAGTAATCGATTGAATCGTTGTAGCCCAGCATGCCCACAGGCAGCAGGTTCTTCGCGACGGTGCCGTACTTGCCAAAGAAGTTCTTGATCAAGCCTTCGATGTCAATGGCATGCGCCACAGCTTCGCGAACGCGGACATCCTGGAATTCCTTGATCTTGAAGTTGAAAGCCAGGTAGCTGGTATTCAGCCCGGGGCGGGTCAGAATTTGCAACTTGGGATCTGCTTCAGCGGTGGTCAGGTCTTCCACAACAGCCTGTTCCAGCGCGTCAATATCGCCAGCCTGGAGCGCCAGGAAGCGCGCGGAGTCATCCGGGATAACGCGGACAATTACGTTCTTCACTTTCGGCTTATCACCCCAGTAATCCTCGTTGGCCACCAACTTAATCTCGGTGCCTTCTTCCCAGGAGACAAACTTGTAGGGACCAGTGCCTACGCATCCACCAGCAGGCGTACCGTAAGCTTCGCCTGCTTTTTCGATCGCGGCCGGGCTGGAGATGGCGAACATATCCATGGCAAGGTTAGCCAGGAAGGGCGCCAGCGGGTCGCTCAGATCGAATTCCACAGTGGAATCGTCAACTTTCTTCACTTCCGTAATGATGCTGGCATCATCAAAGCCGCCCCACATAGCCTCGTAATATTCAAAGACCTGGCTGGCATAATGATTGGGGTGGGTCGTAAAGCGCCAACGCTCAAAGTTGAAAATCACGGCATCCGCGTTGAAATCAGTTCCGTCATGGAACTTGACGCCTTCGAGGAGCTTACAGCTCCAGACGGTCGCGTCGGCGTTAGGGGTACAAGTAGCCAGCGCGGGAACCGGAGCGGTTGTGCCTTTGTCGAACTTATACAGGGAATCCAACACCTGCCCGGTTACGCGGAAAGATTCTCCGTCAGTGACAAGGCTTGGATCCAATTGGACGGAATCGGCGCCCCGACCAAAGATAAAGGTGTCTTTTGCGGGTGCCGCTGGGGCTTCTGTCTTGGCGCACGCCGCAAGCAGCATGCTAAAGACAATCAAGAGCCCAAATACTGTAAAGACGGTCTTTCGTTTCATTTTCTATCTCCTCATCGTGAATAGTTTGCATTACAAGAATATGGGTCAAGGATCGGATTTGTCATCTGGTAGCAGGCGACCTCCATTTCAACTATTTGGGGAACAATAGTTAATTTTACACGAAAAATCATTATGTCAATAGTGAATTGCGGAATTTGGCCATTTTTAAGAAATAATGTCTCAAAATTTGTACGGAAAAATTGTAAATAGATAAAAAAACACCCTGCGCAAATTTGTCAGGGTGTTTGTGGGTGGTATAGGACTCGAACCTACGACCTTTGCGATGTCAACGCAACGCT
>CAZPWL010000072.1:548-9583 GCA_964590535.1 uncultured Anaerolineaceae bacterium | reverse complement strand
CGGTGATGGTGATGATGGTGTTATTGAAGGATGCATAAACATGCATCTGGGCGGAAGAAAGACTCCGCTTGACCTTTCGGGCAGATGCTCCTCGACGTGTCGAACGTACACTTTGAGCCATAAATCCTCACTTACCTTGTGTCTTCTAGTCTCTGTCTCCCGGCTGGAGAAACCAGCCGGTCAGACAGGTCTATTTCTTCGCAACGCCACGGCGGCGGCCGCGGCCGGCAACTGTCTTCTTGGGGCCCTTACGGGTGCGCGAGTTGGTACGAGTGCGCTGACCCCGGGTCGGAAGATTTCGGCGGTGGCGCATACCGCGGTAACAGCCGATTTCAACCAGACGTTTAATATTCATCTGAACCTCGCGGCGCAGATCGCCCTCAACCTTCAGGTTCTGGGAAATATAATCACGCAGCTTGGATACTTCGTTCTCAGGCAGATCCTTGACACGGATGTCGGGATCCACACCGGTGGCAGACAGGATTTCATCAGCGGTATTAGGGCCGATGCCAAAAATGTACCGCAAACCAATCTGGATGCGCTTATTGCGCGGGAGGTCAACACCTTCTATACGAGCCATTGTATGATTCCTTATCCTTGTCGCTGTTTGTGTCTTGGATTAGTACAAATGACATAGAGCCGACCGTCGCGTTTGACGATCTTGCACTTTCCACAGCGCTTTTTAATTGAAGCTGATACTTTCATCAGTTACTCCTTATGCTTATCCGCAAAGATTCTATTATATCTTCTCTTCAGTCTCTTGGCAAGACCTGTTTATTCACAATATTGTCAATATTTCCGGTACATTCGCCGTTATCGCCACCGTGTGTTCCTGGTGCGCTGTCAGCGAGCGGTCTCTTGAAATAACTGTCCACTGGTTCCTCAGTTCGCGCGTGTAGCGCGTTCCGACCAAAACCATAGGTTCAATCGCCAGCGTCATTCCTTCCCGCAGCAGCATACCCTGCCCGGGCTGCCCATAATTTGGCACCAGCGGGCTCTCATGCATCTCCCGGCCCACACCGTGCCCCGTGTAGAGATGGGTCACGTGAAAACCGTGCTTGAGCGCCAGACCTTCCACCGCCGCGCCGATATCCCCGAGATGATTTCCGGGTACCATTTGCGTGATGGCAGCGTCCAGAGCCTGTTTGGTGACCTCGATTAGCTTTTGCGCCAACGGGGAGATTTCTCCCACGCCAACCGTAAAGGCTGAGTCACCCACAAAACCCTGATACACCGTGCCGCAGTCAATCGAGACAATGTCGCCTTCCTTCAGCTTACGCTTGTCTGGAATTCCGTGGACCAGCTCCTCATTCACACTGGCGCAAATGCTGGCCGGAAATGGGTAAGGACCCGGGTAGTTTTTAAAGGGCGAATAGACACCATATCTGCGGTGGACTGCTTCAACGACTTCGTTCAGCTCCGCCGTGGTCACACCCGGCGCGATGGCGGATTTTGCCGCCTCAAGCGCCTCGGCATTAATCCGGCCAGCCTCGCGCATAATCGCGATTTCTGCCGCAGATTTGATATTCAGACTTCCTTCCATCAATAAGCCGTGCCTATCGCGGTCAGAATATCTTCGGTTACTTTGTCAATGTCCTGAGTGCCGTCTACCTCAGCCAGGATGCCAGCCGCCATAAAGAAATTAATCAGCGGAGCAGTCTGAGCATTGTAGACGTCAATGCGGTGCTGTACCGTTTCCGGTTTGTCGTCATCGCGTTGATAAAGGGGGCTCCCGTCCACATCATCCAACCATTTGACCTTGGGCGGGTTGTAAAGCGCGTGGTAGACGCGCCCGCTGGCGCTCATCCATCTGCCGCTCAGGCGTTCAATCAGCACCTCGTCCGGCACGCTGATCAGGGGCACAATATTAATTTTACCGTGCATTTCCGCCAGAATACCGTTCAGGGCTTCAGCCTGCGCGGGTGTCCGCGGAAATCCATCCAGAACCGCACCCAAGGCGCAGTCCGGGCGGGAAAGGCGTTCCTTGACCATCGCGATAGTGACGTCGTCCGGCACCAATTCGCCCTTGGTCATGTAGGTCTGCGCCAGTTTTCCCAGCTCGGTTTCGCGGCTCAAATTCTCGCGGAACAGATCGCCGCTGGAGACGTGCACCAAACCTAACTTGTCAGCTATCACCTTAGCCTGGGTGCCTTTTCCGGCCCCCGGCGGCCCTAACATGACGATGTAAGTCGCCTTTTCGTTCATTTCAGCCTCAGCTATTAATCAGCCGGTCGTCGTAGCCGTGCATGCGCAGTTCAGTTTCGATCAGCTGGACTGTTTCACGCACTGTGCCGACCACAATCAGCAGACCGGAGGAGGAAAGCAGCAGCGTAGCCGAACTTCCTGCCGGAACAATCGCGGTAAACAGGTACGGCATCACCGCGACAAACCCGAGGAAGAACGCGCCGGGAAGTGTAATTCTGCGCTGTACGCGGGTCAGATAGTCCTGCGTTGGCTTTCCGCGCACAACACCCGGAATTTGAGCGCCCTGTTTTTTCAGGTTATCGCCGTAGTTCTGTTGGGTGAACATCACGTCCGTGTAGAAGTAGGTGAAGAGCACCACCAACACAAAGAACATCACCGGATACCAGGCGGCTTCCGCGCCGAACGCGCCAGTCACCCAGTTCGAGGACTTGGCAAGCCAGGCTGCCTTTGAGTTCACGAAGAACGAAGCCAGAATGGCTGGGAAAGTCAGGAATGACTGGGCAAAGATGATCGGGATCATACCAGCCATGTTCACCATCAGCGGCAGGTTGCTGCGCACCGGCATAGACATGCGGTTGCCAATTCTGCGCCCGGGGAACATCACCGGAACATTGCGCCGCCCCTGCTGAACGTATACAATCGCGAAGATGGTAACGACCAGGATAATGACCACAATGAAGATCATCCACCAGGATTCTTTGCTGCCAATCATCTGGAGCAGAGACTGCGGCAAACGGGAAACGATACCGCTGAAAATGATCAGCGACAAGCCCTGGTTGCGCAGACCAAACTCCGAAATGAGCTGACCGATCCATACGCCGAGCATCGTGCCGGAAACCATCGCGAAAATAGCGGTGAGCGTGGGCATGAGTTTGCCGGCAGTAAAGCCCCAATTGGTAATAACTGAGCTGCCAAGCATCTGGTTGAAGATGTTAATCTGTCCAAAAGCGGAGAGCAGCGCCATCGGGATGGTCAGGATGACTGTCCATTTTTCCATCCAGATGCGGCCTTCACGCGGATCGTCCCGCATTTTCTTTTCCAGCGCGGGGATAATGGGCTGGAGAAGCTGCAGGATAATCTGAGCGGTAATATATGGATAAACGCCCATCGCCAGGATCGAGAAATTGGAGACCGCGCCGCCGCTCAACATATCCAGCAGGTTGATCAGGTTGCCTTGCGTGCCTTTCAGACTGGTCAGCGCTGCCACCGTAGCCCGGTCAATCCCAGGTACAGGAATATTTGCCGCCAGGCGATAAATCGCCAGCAGCAGCAGCGTGATTAACAGCTTATTGCGAATATCTTCAGATTTCCACAGAAAGCGCCATGACGACCGTTTCATGAGGTTTTGCTCCTTTAGCCTGGCTTACGCCAACGCGATCGTTTCCACGCTGCCGCCGGCTTTTTCGATTTTCTGGCGGGCGCCATCGGTCACTTTATGAACTTTAATTTTCAGGGCGACATTCACATCGCCGCGGCCCATAATCTTGATGGGTTTGTTCTTATCCTTAAGCACACCGGCTTCCGCCAGGGATTCAGGGGTCACTTCCGCGCCGGCCGCGAAGCCGTGCAGAGCGTCCAGGTTCACCTCAGCGTAGCGCACGCGATTCAGCGGGCTAAAGCCCTCACCGCGCATGAAAGGCAGCTTGCGGAAGAAGGGCAGGTTACCGCCCTGATGATACAAACGCACGCCGCCACCATTGCGGGAGTTTTGGCCTTTAACGCCGCGCCCCGAAGTTTTTCCGGAACCGCTGCCGTGACCGCGGCCGATGCGTTTGCGCTTTTGCTTTGAACCCTCATTGGGTTTTAAGTCTTGTAGTCGCATTACTTCTCCTCATTCACTGTTTCAATCTCAACCAGATGGGAGACCTTAAACAGCATTCCACGCAAGGCAGGCGAGTCTTCATGTTCCACTACCTGGTTCAGATGGTGGAAACCCAATGCCTTGAGGGTAGCTTTCTGGCGGACCGGATAACCCGTGCCGCTCTTCTTCAGAGTGACGCGCACCCTGGCTGTCTTTGCAGTTTGTTTAGCCATGCTTCCTCCGCTCCCAGAAGGGTGTCACATCCGCGACGTCCTTGCCGCGTTCGATAGCGACAGTCTGGGGAGACTTTAACTGACTTAGCGCGTCAAAAGTAGCCTGCACGATGTTGAGCATATTATTGCTGCCCATCGATTTGGTCAGGATATCTTTGATGCCAGCAGCTTCGCAAACAGCGCGCACGCCGCCAGCCGCGATTACGCCGGTACCGGGAGATGCAGGCTTGAGCAGAACCTTCGCGCCGCTTTGCGTACCAATCACATCGTGGGCGATGGTGGTGCCCAGCAGGCTTACATCATGCATATTCTTGCGGGCATGGTCGGTCGCTTTGCGCATCGCATCCGGAACAGCGCCGGCTTTTCCGATACCGAGGCCAACCTTACCGTTGTTGTCGCCAACCACGAGGGTGACGCGGAACGAGAACCGGCGGCCGCCTTTAACAACCTTGGCTACCCGCGCAATATCGATTACGCGTTCGTCGAGAGTTTTTTCTTCGTTTTGATAATCTTCCATCATTTCCTCAGCTTAAAATTCCAGCCCGCCCTTGCGCGCGCCGTCAGCCAGAGCTTTAACGCGGCCGGTATAGTAATAACCACCGCGATCCATCACGACGGATTTGATGCCTTTTTCCAGAGCCCGCTTGGCGATTTCCTCGCCAACCAACTTGGCTTGCTCAACCTTGGGTTTGCCTTTTACCGCATCCCGCAGAAGGGTGTCTACTGTAGAGGCAGAGGTCAGGGTTGTACCGCTGTGATCATCAATCACCTGCGCGTAAATTTCGTTGATGCTGCGGTACACATTCAGACGCGGGCGGTCCGGGGTTCCAAAAACCTTCTTGCGAACCCGCGCGTGGCGGCGTAATCGAGCTGCGTTTCTTGATTTATTTGCCATAGTCTTTACCTCTACTTACCGGTCTTTCCGGCCTTACCAGCCTTCAGTTTCACAACCTCACCCTGGTAGCGGATGCCTGTGCCTTTGTAATGCTCGGGCGGGCGAATTTCGCGCAGGTTTGCAGCAATTTGCCCAACCTGCTGGCGGTCACGGCCTTTTACCTTAACCAGGCGGGTTTTCGTCTCCACCTCAAAGGTAATACCATCTGGCGCGGGATATTTGACGGGGTGGGAATAACCCACATTAAGGACAAGATCCTGCCCGTTTAATTCCGCGCGATAGCCAACGCCGTTGACTTCCAGGACGCGTTCAAAACCCTTTGATACACCCTGAACCATATTGTTCAGCAGCGCGCGCGTGGTGCCGTGCAAAGCGCGCACACGCGGTTGGTCATTAGGTCGTTCAATAATCAAATGGCCATTTTCCAGTTTGATGCCAATCTCGGAGGAAAATTCCTGTTCCATCAGTCCAAGCGGACCTTTGACAGAAACCTTGCTTCCTTCAATTTTGACCTCAACGCCAGTGGGAATGGCGATGGGTAATCTACCGATTCGCGACATTTTTAGCTCCTACCAAATCTTGCAGAGGATCTCGCCGCCGACGCCAACCTTGCGGGCGCGCTGACCGGTCATGATCCCCTTAGGGGTTGACAAGATCGCGATTCCGATGCCGGAAAGTACCCACGGGATTTCATCCCGGGAGGTATAAACGCGGCAGCCGGGAGTGCTTACCCGCTGCAGGCCGGTGATGATCGGACGGCGGTGGCGGCGTTCACCGATGTACTTCAGCTTCAGGCGCAGAACTTTGCTGCTGTCAGCTTTTCCATCGACAACGTCATAACTCTCAAGGTAGCCTTCTTCCTGCAGAATGCGGGCGACTTCTTCCTTGATTTTTGAACTCGGCATCACAACCAGGCTTTGACCAGCCATGGCGATATTGCGAATTCTGGTTAACATATCGGCAATTGGATCTGAAATAGTCATATTACTCCCTCCAGGCCAAATTACCAGGATGATTTGGTCACACCAGGGATTTTTCCCTGAAGTGCCAGTTCTCTGAAACAAATTCGGCAAAGACCAAACTTGCGCATATATCCACGCGGTCTCCCACAAACCCGGCAGCGGTTAACCACCTGATTGGGGTATTCGCGTCGCATTTCGCGGTACTTCATACACTTTTTAGCCATTAGTTTCCTTTCCTGAAGGGCATACCGAACTTGCTGAGCAGCTGGCGCGCGTGATCGTCATTCTCAGCCGTCGTTACGATGCTTACTTCCATCCCGCGGACCTTGTCAATCTTGTCATATTGAATCTCAGGGAAGATCAACTGTTCCTGCAGACCCAACGTGTAGTTGCCGCGTCCGTCAAACGCGTCGGCCGAGATACCGCGGAAGTCGCGGACGCGCGGCAGCGCGATATTGATCAGGCGGTCCAGAAAAGCCCACATCTTCTCGCCGCGCAGGGTAACTTTCACGCCGATTTGGCGGCCTTCGCGCAGCTTGAAGTTGGAAATCGCTTTCTTAGCCGCGATCATAACAGGTTTCTGACCGGTGATAGCCGTCAGGTCGGCCACGGCAGCGTCCAGCGCTTTCGGGTTATCCAGGGCTTCGCCAACGCCGATGTTGACCACCACCTTGACAATCTTTGGCGTCTGCATCACGTTTTTCAGACCCAGTTCCTTGAACAGAGCCGGCGCGATTTCGTTCTTGTATTGTTCTTGTAGTTTATTCATCGCTACTCACTTGCGCCTTATTTGCCGGTGCCGCTTTTATCAGCGGCGGGCTTGCCAGTCGCGCGCTTTTTGGCGGCGGGATTGGTTTCTGTCTTGGCAGCCTTGGCAGGGGCTTTTTTGGCGGCAGTTTTGCCGGACTTGCCGGTTTTCGCTGCCTTGCCCGTGGCCTTCTCGGCGCTTTTCTCTACGAGTTCCACATTGGAAATGTGGATCGAAGCCTCAAATTCGCGGATCCCAGAAGGGATGGTTTTGCTGCCGGATTGCGTCTGCTTCTGGTGTTTTTTCACCAAATTGACGCCCTGCACAACCACGCGCTCTTCCTTGGGCAAAACGCGAATGACTTCGCCTGTCTTTCCCTTGTCATTTTCATCACCGCGGGTGACCTTGACCTGATCACCTTTACGTATTTTCATTTTCATTTAGACACTCCTACTCAATGGCTACAGCACTTCCGGAGCCAATGAAACAATTTTCATAAAGCCTTTTTCACGCAGTTCGCGTGCGACCGGGCCGAAAATACGGGTTCCGCGCGGATTGACTCCGTCGCTATCCAAAATTACCGCGGCGTTGTCATCAAAACAGATGCTGGATCCGTCCGCGCGGCGGTACTCTTTGCTGACGCGGACAATCACGGCTTTGACAATTTCGCTCTTCTTCACGGACGCCTGGGGAGAAGCGCTCTTCACTGTGCCGACGACGATATCGCCCACATAGGCATAGTGCCGGCGGGTTCCGCCAACTACCTGGATGACCAGAATTACTTTGGCGCCGGTATTATCTGCAACAACTAACCGAGCCTCCTGCTGAATCATGCCGCATCCCCTCCGGAGATAACATCAAGCTCGCCCGCTTCGCGGATTTCGACTTTGATGATTTTCTCAACAATCCAGTGCTTGGTAGCAGAAAGCGGCGCGCATTCCACAATGGTGACCTTATCACCAACGCGGCAATTCATTTCATCATGCGCCTTGTAAATCTTGCTGCCGCGCACCACTTTGTGGTACAGCGGATGCTGATACGTGCGGGAAACTTCCACGCTGACGGTCTTCGCGGTTTTCGCGCTGGTGACCGTACCGACTAGACGGCGACGTTTGTTCATCTTAACCTTCCTTCCCTTTACGTTCTCGCTGCGCAAGGATAGTTTCAAAACGCGCGATCTGACGGCGGGTGACCTTAAAACGGCTGGTGTCGGTCAGCTGACCGGTCACCATCTGGAACCGCATATTCATCAGTTCCTGCCGGGAATCCATCAACTTGTTCTTAATTTCTTCCGTAGAAAGTTCTCTTATTTCTTTGGTGTTCATGAACCTTCTCCTACCAATTCCTTAGTAATAATCTTGGTGCGGAAACCAAGCTTGTAGCGCGCGCGCTGCAGAGCCTTTAACGCGGATTCCTCATCCGTGCCGCCAACCTCGAACAAAATTCTGCCCGGACGGATGACTGCCACCCAATGGTCAACGGAGCCTTTACCTTTACCCATACGGGTTTCGGCGGCGCGTTTGGTGTAGGGCTTGTCCGGGAAAACCCGGATCCAAACCTTACCGCGGCGCTTAAGCTCGTGCACGATTGCCCGGCGGGCTGCTTCAATCTGGCGCGCGGTCAGATAACCGCATTCCAACGACTTCAATCCATAATCACCGAAGCTGACATCCACGCCGCGCTGGGCTTTGCCCTTCATGCGGCCGCGCATCTGCTTGCGGTACTTTACTCTCTTTGGCATCAACATAGTCCACTACCTCACAATTACCTAATAATTACTCGCTGATATAGACGCCTTCGGTGGCTTCGATCTTCTCTTCAGCCATGCCCATGACGATGCCGCGATAAATCCAGACCTTGATACCGATCTGACCGTAGGTTGTGGAAGCCTCAGCGCGGGCAAAATCAATGTCCGCGCGCAGAGTCTGCAGCGGAACACGGCCTTCGCGCAAGGTAACCCGGCGGGCCATTTCCGCGCCGGAAAGACGGCCGGAAACGGAGACTTTGATACCGCCGGCGCCCTGGCGCAATGCCTGTTGAATGGCGCGTTTCATCGCTCTGCGGTAGCTAATGCGGCGTTCCAACTGTCCGGCGATGTTTTGGGCAACCAGATACGCGTCGGTATCAGGGTTCTTAATTTCCTTTACGTCCAGGTCAACCTTCTTACCGGTCAGGGCTTCCAGATCCTGCC
>CAZPWL010000072.1:0-538 GCA_964590535.1 uncultured Anaerolineaceae bacterium | reverse complement strand
CCGCAGAATTTTGACGCTTTCACCCTTCTTACCGATGAGGACACCGGGTTTGGCGGTGTGCAAAGACACCTTTACCTTGCCGGGATAACGTTCAATTTCCACGCCAGAAACGCCCGCGCGTTCGGCGCCTTTCAGCACCAGTTCGCGGATGCGCAGGTCCTGATGCAGCTGCTCTGTGTAATCGCTGCCTTCAGCATACCAGCGGCCTAACCAGGGTTTGTTGATGCCCAGGCGAAAACCAATTGGATGTACTTTACGACCCATAATTTCTCCTTAACTCTCTCTCCGGTCCTACGCGATCTCTCGCAAAACCACGGTAACGTGGGAACTGCGGCGCAGTTGGGGCTTAAAACGACCGCGGGCGCCAAAAGATCTCCATTTACGGGTAGGAGCTTCATCTGCGAAGATTTGATAAACGATCAAGTCTTCCCGGCTAACACCGAAATTCTCTTCCGCGTTAGACATTGCAGAGTAAAGCAGTTTGCGAACAGGTTCGGCTGCTTTATTCGGCGTCAGGCTCAGAATGCCAAGGGCATCC
>CAZPWL010000071.1:0-9627 GCA_964590535.1 uncultured Anaerolineaceae bacterium | reverse complement strand
TCAAGCCAGATGGCTTATAATCAAGAAACAAATTTTGCAGAATACTGGAAAATCCATGACATCACCTGTCTTTCACTTTGGTCCTGAACCCTTTACGCCGCTGCTTATCGTCATTTCCGGTCCTTCCGGGATAGGAAAGGACGCTGTGGTGCAGGCTCTTAGGGAGGAAAACCTGAATACCCACTTTGTGGTAACCATGACCAGCCGCCCTCCGCGCCCTGAAGAACGGGACGGCGTGGATTATTTCTTTGTCTCCCGTCAGGAATTTGAGAGCCTGATTGCTTCGGGCGAGCTGTTGGAACACGCCCGCGTTTACTCGGACTACAAAGGCATCCCGCGCGGACAGGTGCGCCAGGCGCTCCAGTCGGGGAAAGACGTGATTATGCGTCTGGACGTCCAGGGCGCTATGACCATCCGTTCCTTGTGCCCGGAAGCTGTTCTGATTTTTCTGACCGCGAACTCGCGTGAGGAATGGATAGACCGCCTGGCGGGGCGCTGCAGCGAATCGCCTGAGGAATTCGCCCTGCGAATTCAAACAGCGGAACAGGAATACGAAAAGCTGGACGCTTTTGATTACATTGTGGTGAACTCAGACTGTCAGCTGCACACGGCGGTCGATGCGATCCAGGAAATAATCCGCGCTGAACACCACCGCGTGCACCCCCGGCAGGTGTGTCTGTGAGCGAACAGAGCCCGCAGGAAAACCTGGCTGCGCCTGAACCTCCAGCGCCAACCCGCAGGGCGCTTGCGCTTGAACTGAATAAACCCATCGTCACTTACGTCCTGATGGGGTTGATCGCGCTGTTCTTTATCGGGCAGATGCTTTCAACGCAGTTCCTGGGGCTGGATTTACCAGCCGCGTTATTGAGTAAAAGCCGCAGCGCCATCCTGGCAGGGCAGCTGTGGCGTCTCATCACGCCGGTCTTGCTGCACGGCTCAATCCTGCACGTTGGGTTGAATTTGTACGCGTTCTGGATTCTGGGCAGGCAGTTGGAAGGGATCTACGGGCATTGGCGCTTCCTGGCTCTGTTTTTGATTGCCGGTTTTGGCGGAAATGTGCTCTCGTTTGTGCTTTCGCCTTACAACTCGCTGGGCTCTTCGACCGGCATTTTTGGTTTGCTCGCAGCCGAAGCCCTGTTAATCTTGCAGAACAAGCAGTTTTTTGGCGCCCGCGCGCGTCCGATGCTAAGCAACCTGGCTTTTATTTTCTTCTTGAACATTGCCATTGGGCTGGCTCCAGGCTCGAATATCGATAATTTCGGACACTTGGGCGGGGCTATCGCCGGTGCTTTGTTCGCTTTTTTGGCCGGACCTAAATGGGAGCTGCAGTTCGGACAAAACGCGCCGCGCGTTCAGGACACACGCCAGAAAAGCGATGTGTTAATCGCAGCACTGATCGTTGCCGTCGGGTTCAGTTTAATCGCGGCAATTCCTTTTCTAAATTTTTAATTCGATTGGCGGGAATCCGTAAGCGCCAGAATCGCGCGGGTAAGTTCGGCGGGTTCTTGCGTATAGCTATCCAATAAAAAATCCGCATCCCCGGGCGCGAAGTGCGTCGTACCTGCGACGCCGACGCTGACCATTCCAGCAGCCTTGGCAGCATTAATCCCGTGAATGGAGTCCTCGAATACCACGCAGCGGGTTGGGGGCATGCCCAACAGCCCAGCGGCGCGCAAGAAAATATCCGGAGCAGGTTTGGAGGGAAGGTCTTCCCCTGGCACTAAGGCGGCAAAGTACTTGCGGATATCAAACACATCCACCACCTTGCTAATGTTCTCCATCATAGCGGAAGAGGCGATGGCTTGCTTGGCGCCGCGCTCGGCAAAGTAGGCAAACCACTTGCGGATACCGGGGAAAAGCTCAGTTTTTTCACTCATCTGATCGCGGAAAAGCGTTTCCTTTAGCGCGACCACGTGTTGATAGTAGCTTTCATCGGGCTCGTAACCCAGATAAATCGGGACGGTACTGCGGTTGTTGCCGCCAAAGTTCGCGCGGAAAAGTTCCCTTGAGAACAGCGTGGGGCGGTCGCTGAAAGCTTCCTTCCAAGTCAGGTAATGCAGTTCAAGCGTATCCAGGATGGTGCCATCCATGTCCCACAGCACAGCCAGATTGATATTATCCAATTCGCACCTCAAAACAAAAAGTTGCGTAATGATATCACACGCACCGCACGCGACTGGTCCGACAGACAACGCTAAGGGGAGTAAGTCCGCGTTATTTTGTGATAAACGGCGTTTTCCAGCAAACCAGCGCCTATGATAAAATGCACACCTGAATTTACACCACAACCAAGTGAAGCATGTCAGAAAACCACAATTCCCCCCAGGCAGATAATCAGGCCGCCGCCCAAAACAACGCGGGGCACTCTTTCTTTCAGCGTCTGTTAAAGCTGGACGCGCGCTTTTCCGCCCACTTAGTGGTGGAGGAGAAGCCGGGATTGTTGCGAGGACTGCTCATCCTCTTGGGGCACAGCTGTGATTCATGGTATTGGCTGATTTTTCTGAGCTTGCTGCTCTTTTTTGGAAATGTGGACGTCCGCGCGCGAACCCTATTCTGGATTTTTGGGCTGCTTGGTCTGGCGGCTTTCGTGCTGGCGCTGAAGTTTATCATTCGTCGTCCGCGCCCTGAGGGGGATTGGGGGCAAATCTACCGCGTCAGCGACCCGCATTCCTTCCCGTCCGGGCACGCCGCCCGTGCCGCTGGCCTCGCGGTGATGATCAGCGCCGCAGCCGCGCCCTTGGTATTGGTCGGGTTGTGCGCCTGGGCATTGGGCGTAGGGATTTCCCGCGTGGCGCTGAAGCTGCATTATCTCTCGGACGTGCTGGTTGGCTGGATGATTGGGATTGTTTGTGGATTGGCGGCCTTGAAGCTTTTCCCACTCATCGAACCCTGGCTTCTACGCTTATTCCCATAACGAAAAACCGCGCGGAGTAAAAAGTTCTCCGCGCGGCTTGTTGAATATCAAAAAACCTTAGGCTAAGATGAGCGCGCTCATCCTGGGGATAGTCAGGTCCCGGATTTCGCCAGCTTTCACTTCGGCTTGCTTGTCGCTGAGCTGGTCCTGCAGCAGGGTATCATCCGACAGTAAGCCCTCCACGCGCAAAGAAATTGTATGCGGGGTATTGTCCAAATTTATGGCGACAATCACGACATCTTCGCTATCCTTGCGCGCGTAGACCAGGAGCGAGCCCTGGCTGAGCAGGGGCAGATACTCACCGGTGCGCAGCACGGGCATAGCGTGCCGCAGAAGCGTCAGTTCCCGGATTTTGTCGCGCAGGGTTGTATTCCAGGCGCTTTCGTCCCACGGGAAAGCTTTCCGGCACATCGGGTCGACGCCGCCGGTCAGGCCGATTTCATCGCCGTAGTAGATGCAGGGCGCGCCCGGGTAGGTCATGATAAAGAGATTCGCCAGGTAGAGGCGCTGGGTGTCCTCGCTGACGAGGCTCAGGAAGCGCGGCATATCGTGGCTGTCAAGCAGGTTGAGCTGCGCGTAGGCGAATTCCTGCGGATATATGGAAAGCAGTTTTTGGGTGCGCTCTGCGAATTTCTGAGCGTCCATTGGTTCCGGCGTGTCCAAACCCATCATACCTTCCGCCAGGGCTTGATCAATACGGCTGCCCCCAAAGAAGGCCAGACAGGCGTGGGTGAGTTGATAATTCATCACCGCGTCGAACATATCGCCCTGCATCCAGCGCTGTCCTTCGGTCGGAATTTCGCCGACAATGTAAGCATCCGGGTTGGCAGTCTTGACCACCTCGCGGAATTCGCGCCAGAAGTCATCGTCGTCGATTTCAAAGGGGACGTCCAGGCGCCAGCCGTCAATGCCTTCCTCCAACCAGTAGCGCGCGATATTGAAGATGTATTTGCGCACCTGCGGGTTGTCAGTATTTAATTTAGGGAGTCCTGGCAGCGACCACCAGCAATCGTAATTTGGGCTGCCTTCATAGGCGTGCAGCGGGAAGCCTCGCACTGTGAACCAATCCAGGTAAGGTGATTTCGGGCCGAGTTCGAGGACATGGTTAAATTGGAAAAAGCCGCGGCTCGCGTGGTTAAAAACTCCGTCTAAAACGACGCGGATACCGCGCTTGTGGGCTTCGGTGAGCAGCTCTTTGAAAGCCGCATTTCCACCCAAAAGCGGGTCCACCTGGAAGTAATCGTGTGTATGATAGCGGTGGTTGCTGGCGGACTGAAAAATTGGGTTGAAGTAAATCGCGTTGATTCCCAGGTCCTCCAGGTAGTCCAGCTTCTCCGCGACGCCCAAGAGGTCGCCGCCTTTGAAACCATACACGGTTGGAGCGCTGTCCCACGTTTCAAAATTGGACGGTTTTTCCACCCGCGGACTCCAAGCGAAGCGGTCTGGGAAGATTTGATAAAAAACAGCATTCTTTACCCAATCAGGGGTGTGGTTTAATTCTGCGGACATTGATTTCCTTTTATATTTGAAATGGAAACACATTATACAATAGATTCGCCGAAAAAAAGCGCGTCTGTGAGATTGAAAAGCCTGTCAAGCCTTCGGCGAGCAGCTTGACAAGCCTCTTCCATTTCGGATATCCTTAGCCTTGGGAATGGTTAGGTCCCGGTGGGCTTCCTGGTCTTCAAAATCAGTGTCGGGTCGCGCTGCGAGCCGTGGTGGGTTCGACTCCCATCCATTCCCGCCTGATTATAAAGGTGCGCTGTGCTGAAATCTTTCAAAAAAATATCCCATATTTTATTTCTGCTATTGGCGAGCTTTACGTTGGCGGCCTGCCAGGTAGGTACAACAGCTCCTCTCCCTTCTGCGACCGCAGCGCTACCAACCGCTACGCAAACGCTCCCTGAACCTTCCGCGACAAGTACGCCGACCGCAACGCCAAGCGCGACGGCAGTCCCGATACCCCCTGCGGCACTGGAAGACTTGAAAGGGCTGGAAATCAGCCTGCTGCATCCGTGGATAGATGAGTCTGAAACAGCCTTTCAAAGTCTTATCGACGACTTTAATACAAACAATCCGTGGGAAATCCGCATCATTTCCCGCACAGCCGGCAGCCTTGCCGGAGTCGCGGACGCGCTCGCGCAGGCAAACCTGGACGAAGACCTGGTCATTGGTAACGGCTACGACCTTGCGCCGGCGGCTAAGTCCGGCCTGCTCATTCCCCTCACCCCGTATATGCGCGACGCTGAATGGGGACTTGGCGACGCGTACGCAGCCCAGTCTGTGTTCACGGCGCTTACCCCAAACCCGGTCGATGGAACGGATTGGGGCTTCCTGCCAATCGCGTATCAGCCGGCGTTGATTTACTACAACCAGAGCTGGGGTGAGGCACTGGGTTTCAGCACAGTTCCACGAACACCAGAGGAACTGCAGGCGCAAATGCTGCCAGCCGCGGCAGAAAAACTGCTGGACAAAGACGACACCAACAATGGCGCGGGCGGTTTATGGATTTCGGATTCAGCACAGGCGCCGCTGGCATGGTACCAAGCCTTTGACGGCGAAATTACCACAAAAGACGGCGTGCTCAGTTTCAACAACGCCAAGTTCCTGGATGCCATCAGCTTCCTCAAGGTCGCTTACGCGGAAGATGCCGCTTGGGTCGGGCTGCAAAACACCCCTTACGACTACTTTGCGCGGCGCCAGGCGCTGGCCTACGAGGGCACACTGGATGATTTGCTGGTACAGGAAGGCACCACCGCGCGAGCTGGCAGCAGCGACGTATTTGTCACCCTGCCGTACCCGGGCCCGGATGGCAGCGGCAGCATCTCCATCGAAACACTCTCCATTGGAATCCGCGCCGGCAGCGCTGCCGAACAGCTGGGGGCTTGGGTCTTTGCGCGTTGGCTGCTCAATCCGCAGGCGCAGAACAGCTTGATACAGGTCAGCGGTTATTGGCCTGCGGCTGGGGACCCCGCAGCAATCGCGCCGGACTACTCCCGCCAGCACCCGGCCTGGGCCAGCGCACTGCGAGATGGCGTGCGCCTGCAGATGGCGCCAGAACGCGAAAACTGGGCGTTTTCCCGGCTTGTGATGCAAGATGCGCTGCGCAGGGCTTATCAACTGGATTTGGAGTTTATTCCCACGGTTTTGGAGACCCTGGACGCGACATTGGTGGAACTGGCAGGAGCCGGTAGTGGCGACTAAGCTTCCCGAAGTGACCGTCTATTGCGATGGAGCTTGCAGCGGGAATCCCGGACCCGGGGGCTGGGCTGCGGTGCTCTTGTTTGAGCAGGGCGCGGAGCGCGTTGTACAGGGCGGCGAGAGAAACACGACCAATAACCGCATGGAATTGACTGCCGCGCTGCAGGCTTTACGTGCCTTGGCGGAACCCTCCGCTGTGACTTTCGTGACAGATTCCAGCTACCTGATGAACGGCGCTACGCTTTGGCTGCCGGGCTGGAAAAAGCGCAATTGGAAGCGCAAGGAAGGCGCGCTGGCGAACATAGACCTCTGGCAAGCGCTCGACCGCGAGATGGAGCGCCACCAGGTACGTTGGGAATGGGTGCGTGGGCATTCGGGCGACCGTTACAACGAACTTGCCGATAAGGCTGCCAGGAACGCGGTGCCGAAAAACTGACAGCGTTTCACTTAGCTCCGTCAGGGCAAGTTTGACACCGGGCAAGCCAATCTTTTTGTTATACTTTGGGGGTAATCATTCATACATTTACGATTAGCGGCAAAAAAGCGCGTGAACACCTACATTAATTCTCAAGATAAAGCCTACCGGTGCTATACCGAAGCGCGCACTGCCCATTGGGACGCGCTGGCAAAAAGAGCTCCCAGAAAAATCAATTGGAGTGGGTATTATCACCGCCGTCTGGCACACGTCTACCAGCACATTATCCCCCCTGGTTGCACAGTCCTGGAACTTGGCTGCGGGAAGGGGGATTTGCTGGCGGCGGTTCAGCCCGCTATCGGCATTGGGATTGACTTCTCTGCAGAAATGGCGCGCGCCGCGCAAGCTGCTCATCCAGAACTGCGAATTATTCAGGCGGACGCGCACGCGCTGCCCGACCTTGACATGCGCTTTGACTACATCATCCTATCCGACCTGGTCAATGATGTCTGGGATGTGCAGACAGTGCTCAATCAGCTGCAGCCGCTCTGCGGACCGCGCACGCGGGTGGTGTTGAACTTCTACAATCGAGGCTGGGAAATTCCGCTGAAAATCGCGCAGAGCCTGGGAACTGCCCGAACGCTGATGGACCAGAACTGGCTGACGCAAACCGACATGAAGAATCTGCTCAATCTGGGCGGTCTTGAGCTTGTGCGCAAGTGGACGGAAGTGCTGTTCCCATTCAATATTCCGCTCATCAGCCTATTCCTCAACCGGGTAGCGTCGCGCTTGTGGCCGCTCAAACACTTCTGCATGACCAATATGATGATTACCAAACCGCACGTGAAGGCTGCCGCTGAACCTGTTACGGTTTCAGTGGTGGTTGCCGCGCGCAATGAAGCTGGCAACATCCAACAAATCTTTGATCGCGTGCCTGAGATGGGCGCTGGAACGGAAATCGTGTTCGTGGAAGGGAATTCCCAGGATGACACCTGGCAGGTTATTGAGAAAACCATTCAGGAATCCCCACGAAAAGCCGTTCTGCTTAAACAGCCGGGCAAGGGCAAAGGAGATGCGGTGCGGGTGGGCTTCCAGGCTGCCAGCGGCGATATTCTGATGATTTTGGACGCGGACCTGACCGTGCCGCCTGAGGATTTACCGCGTTTTTACGACGCGTTAGTCCAGAACCGCGGCGAGTTCATCAACGGCGTGCGTCTGGTCTACCCGATGGAAGAGGAAGCCATGCGCTTTCTAAATAGCCTGGGCAATAAATTCTTCAGCGTAACCTTTTCTTGGCTGCTGGGGCAGAGCATCAAAGACACGTTGTGCGGTACCAAGGTGCTTTGGCGCGCGGATTACGAAAAAATCGCCCAAAACCGGGCGTTCTTTGGGGACTTTGACCCCTTTGGGGACTTTGACCTGATTTTTGGCGCGACAAAACAGAACCTAAAGCTGGTGGACATGCCCATCCGCTACCGCGAACGCACCTACGGCACAACCAACATCCAGCGTTGGCGGCACGGGGTGCTGCTGCTGCGCATGCTGTGGGTGGCTGCCGTCCGTCTGAAGTTCGTCTGATTACTGACAATCTTTAATATCCAACAAACGCCGGAACGTGTTCTCCGGGCCGGTTACCTCGTCCACGATAACCACGCAAGGGTCTAAGAGCCCGGTCTGTACTGCTACCGAGAAATCATCCCATTCACCGCCGCCAAGATAGATATACTGATAACCAGCCGCGCGAATAGCCTGGGGAGCCATGCTGCTGGCGAGGGTGCCGTATTCGGGCAGTTCCGCGTACCAACTCTGGTTGGAACGCAGCGGGCGGGCAAATACCGTCGCCGCGCGGGAGGGGACAAGGTCAAAGACCATCGCGTCGGGTTCAAGCGCGTTCCAACATTTTTGGTAGAAGGCTGTATCCAATTTGTCCAGGTAATAACTTTCCTGCGGCACCTGCGCCGCGGCGGACTCGACTGCAAAGTAGACCAAGCCGCCCACCATGCTGAGGGCACACAAACCAATCACGATAACGCGCAGAGCCTGCTTTTTGCACCGCAGCCAGTACCACAGGATGGGCACGGCAAAGAGCGTGAGGAGTACGGAGGAATAGAGGGTCAGGCGTTTGGTGGCGGAGATACCTGCAGCGCCTTCGTATTCTACGAAGATTGTCAGGAAGCTGGCAGCGGCACCCAGGGCGAGAATCGGGTAAATTGTTCGCCCCGCGCGGTATCCCTTGAGCCCCCAGAGGATGAAAAGCGGCAGGAGCAGAAATATCGGCCCAACTTCAGCGATGGCAGTCAGAGCCTGCCCCCAATTGGTCAGAGAGAGCGTTCCCAGGTGCGAGGAGATAAACGCGGGCGGGAAGCGCAGATGAAAACCCAGGCTAAAGTATTGGGTCTGCGCCGCCGGGACGCCGCCGAGCCGCGCGAATATCCCCGCAGCCGCGCCCGTCAGGACGCCGCCCTGGAACAAGGCAGCCAGACCCGGCAACAGTGCCAGCACCAATAGCCGCAGCCAAACCTGCCGGCGCGGGGTCAGCCCGGGATGGATTAGTTGAACAATTAAGATCAGGACAAGCGCTGCCAGGAAAAATACAAACCAGATTTCATCGGTCATTGCTTGCGCGGCAAGCAGGGCGGCCAGCACCAACATCCCGCCTTTGCGCTTCCACTGGTCGAAGAACAGTATGATCAGCAGCGCGATGACCAGCCCCAGCAAGCCCGTGCCATCGTGCTCCATCACCGCGGGCGTGTGGAAGCCATTGCCATACGCGAACGGAAAGGGGAAGGGACCGCCGCCTTCAATCGCCCAGGGTTTGGAGAGCGCAATTTTGAGACTGCTGTCCGTCGCTACGCCGGAGCCAATCATCGTCACGCGCTCTGAAATGGCGGAGAGCAGCCTGCCGGGCAGGAATAACAAAACCCAGCGCATGCCGCCGGCAAAGCTTACGAATAAGGCGCTCAGCCAGGCGCCCACTTTGCTGCGCGTCAGGCGTTCGCCCAACAAGAACGCATACAGCACAGCCAGGCTGAAGCAAAGCGCGCGCGTAAAGTCCAGTGCCGTCCAAGGGAAGAAGCCGCCCACGCGCATCCACTGC
>CAZPWL010000070.1:0-9828 GCA_964590535.1 uncultured Anaerolineaceae bacterium | reverse complement strand
TGCCCTGATTGCCGAGGAAATGTCGCTTGGCGATATGATCACGCTACACAAGCTGCGCAAAGGAAAATTTGACCTGGTGGAAGAGAAAGTCGCCCCGAACGCCGTCGCCAACGGCAAAAAGCTGCGCGACCTGGCTTTACCATCGCAGTGCACAGTTGTCGCTGTTCTGCGTAAGGGAGAGCTGATAGTCCCGCACGGCGAGCTGGATTTCCAGACCGCGGACGAAGTATTAGCCGTGGTGCACAAAGACCAGAAAAAAGACCTGGCCCGCTTTTTTGACCGCATTATCTAAACCGAAAAACCCGACAAAAATCCCGTCTGAACGACGGGATTTTTTTGTGTCCAGCTTCCCGGCTGTTTCCACGGGTCGGATTATGGTAGGATAATGGCAGTAAATTTTAGGATTCAGGCAGGATAACCTATGTTCAGAACACGTTTTGCTCCCAGCCCGACCGGTTACATGCATATCGGCAACTTACGCACAGCCCTGTATGCCTATTTACTGGCAAAAAAACATCAGGGCGTTTTCATCCTGCGCATCGAGGATACCGACCAATCCCGCAACGTACCTGCCGCGCTCGCCGCGATATACAACGGGTTAGCCCTGGCTGGCATCACCTACGACGAAGGACCAGACAAGGATGGCGGCAAGGGACCGTACGTCCAGAGCCAGCGCCTGCCAATTTACCGAAAATACGCGGAAGAACTCATCGCGGAACGCGCGGCGTATTACTGCTTCTGCCAGAAGGAAGACAAGCCCGAAACGGAAGACCAGCCCGCCCATCCGGATGTAACCCGCGACCCCTGCCGGCTGCTGACGGAAGCGGAAGTTCAGGCGCGTTTTGCCCAGGGGCTCACGCCTGTGGTGCGCCAGCGCATCCCCGAAGGCGGCAGCACCAGCTTCGACGACCATGTCTATGGCAAAATCACCATCGAAAACAGCCAGCTGGACGACCAGGTGCTGCTAAAATCCGACGGCTTCCCGACCTATAACTTCGCCAACGTAGTAGATGACCATCTGATGGAAATCACGCATGTCATCCGCGGGCAGGAGTACCTCTCCTCCACGCCCAAGTACAACCTGCTTTACCAGGCTTTTGGCTGGCAGATACCCGAGTATATCCATCTCCCCCTCATCCTGCGTGAGGACGGCGCCAAGCTGAGCAAACGCGCTGGCGACCCTTCGTTTGAAGACCTGGTCAAGCTGGGTTACCTCCCTGAGGCAATTGTGAACTACGTTGCCCTGCTTGGGTGGAGCCCGGGAAACGACCGTGAGTTCTTCACCATGCCAGACTTAATCGCGGCGTTCGACATGGACCGCATTGGCAAGTCCAGCGCGGCTTTTTCCATGGACAAACTCACCTGGCTGAACGGCGAGCACATCCGCGCCATGGACCCCGCGACCTTCCATCAGGCTGCCAGCAAGTTTTATTCGCCTGCTGTACAAAACCTCGACACGGAAAAAATTAGTCGGCTGATCCAAATCCGCGTGGAAAGGCTGACCGATATCCCCGCCATGACCGATTTCCTCATCAATCTGCCGGACTACCGCGCGGAATTGTTTGAGAACCAGAAATCAAAAGCCACGCTCGCATCCAGCGCGGAAGTGCTGCGCGCGGTCATCCCGCTGCTTGAGAGCCTGGAAACCTGGAACAACGAGGGCTTGTTTAGCGCGCTTAAGGAATTTGCCTCTACGCAAGGCCTCAAAACCGGCACTGTCATGTGGCCGATCCGCACCGCGCTTTCAGGCTTGCCAGCCTCCCCGGGCGGAGCCACCGAACTGGCGGATTTAATTGGCAAGCCAGAGACCTTGCGCCGTCTGGCAGTCGGGCTGGAAAAGCTGGAAGCGTGAACCCCGCGGCGGACGCCCAGCGACAGGAACAGTTCTTGCAACCTTTGCTCTAATCAAAGCGAAGCTGGCGCCTGCTGATGAAAGCCCTACTGGACATACTTCCTCTTCTCACAGTTTTCCCCTACGCACTGCTCTATTACCTTATCCTGCTGTGCGCCAGCCTATTGGCTGCCTTTGCGCTTCGGAAGGCAAAAGTCTCAGGCTGCCAAGCTGCCCCAGCCTTGCGTGCCGCCTTGCTTGTGGTTTTCGCGGCTCAGCTGCTGCTGCTCACGCTCAGTCTGCTCATTTTCCAGGGCTACGATTCACTTGCCCGCTACTTCCCGCTGGTCTTTCACACGCTCACCCTGCTCACCCTCATATGGCTGAGCGCCGGGCTGTTAACAGATCGCCTGAACGGCCGTCAGATTCGCCTGCCGATAATTCTCAGCGGGCTTGCGCTGCTGGCTGGAGCGTTGTGCGTGCTGGCTTGGTCCACCTGGCCAGCGGAGAAGGCTTTTGCAGGCTCGGTCTTCAGCCTGGCCTGGTCCGCTGCCGCGCTGCTGGTGCTACTAATCGCCCTCGTATTGTCTTTACGCAGCCCGCGCCCGTTTAAGCTGGAGCGCGTTTCGATTCTGCTTATCGCCGCGCTCGGCTACCTGGTCAACGTTCTCTTCCCGCTTGAAGGCATGCTGCCCAGCGGTGTAATGCTCAGTCAACTGCTGTATTACCCCTTGCTCATCAGCGCTGCCTGGCAGTTCCGCCACACTGAACAACAACGCAGCAGTACCGGCAGCTCCCCGCAAATGGTGGGCGCGCTGCTGGACGTGGCGCTGCTTGCGCGCGTGACCGAAATCCGCGACGCTCTCACCCACGGCCTGTCCCTGTACCTGATGGGCGACCTGGTCGGGATAGTCGAAAAAGACCCGCAGTCGCCCGCTTTTACAGTGAGCAGCGCCTACGACCTGATTAGCGAGGCGCATCTGCCAGCTTTTCAGCTCCCTTATAAACAGGTGCCCAAACTCCGGCGTCATTTTGAAGATTTTGTCCCGCTGACGGCTAACGCTGATGAACAACTGAGCAGCGAAAAAGAAGCGCTCATGCGCGCCAGCGGTTTTAATGCCAGCGGTCCCCTGCTGCTTTTCCCGTTCGGCAAGCGCGCCCTGCTGTGTCTCAACCCGTACACCCGGCGAAGCTGGACAAGTGGGGACCTGGATTCCCTCAGACCGCTCGCGGATAAGCTGAGCCAGGTGCTGGACCGCGCGGCAGCTGTGGAAGCTGGCAGCGCTCTGCAAGACGAAAGCCGTTACCGCGCCAATCAGGGTGAGCGTGAGAAGCGCGACCTTGCGGACGCCCTCAGCGCCAGTAAAGCCGAGCTGAGCGCCCTAATTTCCACGCGCGCGAATGACCAGGCCGCCTACGCCGCTGAACTACGCGTGCGCGAACAACGGCAGAAGTATCTGGAAGCCCAGCTGGAGGCGCTGCAGGAAAAATTGCGGACCCAACAAAGCGCGCTTGGCGAGCTGGACGCTGTCCGAGGGCAAAAAGCCGCCCTCGAGCTTGCCCTGCAGGAAAACGAACAGCGCGCGCTTAGCCTGCGGAATGAACTTGAAAATGCCCGCACTGCGCTTGGCGACCTGCTTGGCAAGGCCAGCCCCGCGCCCCTCAGCCCGGAAACTGCCGGGATTGCGCGTCCAGCTTCGTCCGATACGCATACTGAAGTAACGAAAACCCCGCGCCCAGCCACCCATGAGATTTTGCAGAGCAGCCTGGAGGATATCGCGTCATCCTTCAACTCCCACCGCGTTGCGCTGCACGCACACATCGCCGCGCTCCCTGACCTCAGCCAATCAGCGCTCGCCCTGGTGCAGCAGGTGCTGGAGAACCTGGCGATAAATGCCTTTGCCGCCTCCCCGGAGGATGGAGAGGTCGTGGTGAAAATCGCCTCCGCGCCAAATGAGAACGGGAGCACCGCCCTGGAAATCCTATTGACGCATTCCGGTGATGGGTTGACGCCTGAGGAACAAACGCGCTTACCCGAAATTCTATCGGACCCGCAAGCGGACGCGCCTGAAAACCTTGGGGATATCAAAGCGCTGCGCGAAGCGGCGCGGCTGCTGCGCGTGTGCGGTGGTCACTGGTGGCTAAAGAGCGAATCCGGCCAACTTAACCATTGGCGCGCGCTGATCCCTACCGGAGCTGCCGTGCAGCCTGAAGCATCAGAGAGCAAAAGACCGGGCGAATAACGCCAGGAGTTGGAAACGATGAGACTAAAAAGACATCAGATAATTACCCTCATAGCGTTCGGAGCCCTCGCGCTGGCATTCCTGATGGTCGTTGTCTCAGGCGCGCTGGTCAGCGCGGCAGCAAATTCGAGCGCGTTCCCTTATCGCATCAGCTTCAAGGATTTCTCCGCGACGCCAACGCCTTTCCAACCCAACGCCTTCGCTAACATCCTCGAGGACGGCACAATTGAACTGCTGCCCCAACCCATCTATACCCCCACACCGGTGCCTTTCATTTCTCAGGACCAACTGCCCGACAATCAGCTGAACATCCTGCTATTGGGCTGCGACGACTTTTCCGCCAACGGCTTCCGCACCGATGTGATTATGCTGCTTTCCCTCAATCCCAAGCACCATTCCATCTCTCTCATTTCCTTCCCACGCGACCTGTATGTTACCATTCCAGGCTACTGGTCCAACCGCATCAATACCGCCTGGGGTTTGGGCGGCTTTGAGCTTCTGGCGGATACTTTCCAGGCGAATTTTGGTATCCACCCGGATTATTACATGATGGTCAACTACAACGGCTTCAAGGACGTGGTTAACAGCCTGGACGGCGTTGACGTAGAGGTGACCCAGGAACTGCAGGACTCCTGCAAACTGGACCCCAGCGGTTGGTGCATTATGGAACCGGGTATGACCCACATGGATGGCGGTACCGCGCTGTGGTACTCGCGTTCGCGCCTGACCACCAGCGACTTTGACCGCAACCGCCGCGCCCAGGACGTGGTAAAAGCGATTTTCCGCAAGGCGATGAACCTGAACGTGGTTTTCAAGCTGCCCGAACTGTACGGCGCTTACCGGGAATACGTGGACACAAATCTGCAATTGGGCGATATCCTGCCGTATGTGCCGCTGGCTTCTGAGGTGATGAAAACCATGAACATCAACCAATACGCTGTCGGACCGGAAACGGTGACCAATTGGATTACGGCGGAAGGTGCCATGGTGCTGATCCCCAACTACTACGCCATCAACCCGATCATCGCGGAAGCGCTATACCTGAACGACTGAGGTTTGACAAGCACGAAAAACCCGTATACACTTTATTAGTAAATATCTACGCGAAATAGATTGGAGCTATTATGAATCCGACGACGGAAAATCTCAGCGCTCATTTGACGGCCAGCACCCTGATGCAGCCTGCCATTCAGGCTTGGAAAGTCTACCTGCATGACCAGGGTCGTTCGACCCATACACTCAAAGCTTTCACTGCAGACCTGCAGCTTCTGGCTGGCTTTTTAGCCCCCGACGCCCAGATTGGCGCGGTCAGCACCAAAGACCTGGAAAACTTCCTGACCTGGCTGCAAACCGACCGCAAAGTGCCCTGCAGCCCGAAAACGCTATCCCGCCGCATCACCGCCCTCAAATCATTTTTCCGCTGGCTCTCCCGCGGTGGCGTCATTCCCATGGACCCAGCCGAAAAAGTCGAACAAAAGACGGTTGTCAGCCCGCTGCCGGTGGTCCTGACTAAAAAAGAACAGGAGCTTGCCCTGGACGCTGCTGACGCGCTGCGCACAGCCGCCTCGCGCGATTTGCGCCCTTACCTGCTGCTAAAACTTGTGCTCGAAACCGCCATGAAAAAGGGCGAATGCCTGAACCTGAAAACAAACCACATAGAGCTGGAAAGCCCGGACGGACCCTATATCTTTATCCGCTATTCCAGCCCGCGCTACCGCTATAAAGAACGCAAGGTTTCGGTATCGGCTGAATGGGTGCAAGCCTATCAAGAATATGCCGCCGCGTACCAAATACAAGACGCGGTTTTCCCCTGGTCCCAACGCCGCCTGGAATACCTTCTGGAAGATATCGGCAAGGCTGCCAGCCTGGACAAGCACCTCTCGTTCGACATGTGTCGTTGGACCAGCGCGCTGAACGACTTGACCGCTGGCGTGGACACGGATAAAATCCGCCAGAAATTAGGCGTATCCAAGATTCAATGGCGCGAGGTCGCGCTGAAGCTGCGCAGCCTGGCAAAAGAATACGGCTACGAACCGACTTCGCCCAAGGATTAGGGATTAGCCCAAAAACCAAGACCAAATAGAAAGAAAACTGAAATGCAAAAACCTCAACGGAAGTCCCCGCTTCCTGTCATTTTATTCCTGCTCGTGCTCATCGTTGGGCTCGCATGGCTTGGGGCGGTCAGCCTCAACCGGGCTCGCGCCGGGGAGGGCAGTTTCCTCAGCAACCTCTGGAGTAAAAACGCGGAAGTAGTGGAAGACCCCTACCTGGCTGGTTATTCCCCAGCCCTTCAAATCCCGCCGTATGTGAAGACCATCATGCTGCTCGGTTCGGACTATACCCCCCAGAGCGGGTACCGCACGGATGTGATGCTTCTGGCAGCCTTCAACACGAAAACCAATGAAATCCACCTCTTTTCCCTCCCGCGCGACCTGTGGGTGGACATTCCCGGGTACTACGCGCAGCGGCTGAACGTTGCCCACGCGGTCGGCGGCTACCAAACGCTGGGAGATACGCTGGCGTACAACTTCGGTTTCCGTCCAGACCATTACGCCATCGCGGAGTTTTCCGCCTTCAAGTACGTGGTTGACCTGCTTGGCGGCGTGAACGTACAGGTGACGGAACGCATGGAAGACCAATGCGATTTCACCCCCGAACGCTGGTGCGTGGTGGAACCCGGCCTGCGCGAGATGGACAGCAATTTCGCGCTCTGGTATGTGCGCGCCCGGCTGAATTCATCAGATTTTGACCGCACCCGCCGCGCGCAGGAAGTCGCCCGCGCGATTGCCCAAAAAATTACCAACCCTGCCAACCTGATGCGTCTGCCGGCATTTATTGAATCCGCGTTAGACGTCATTGAGACTGACATGACAGTCGGCGATATGTGGTTGTACATGATGCCGCTTAATAAGTTCCTGAAAACCGATCTGGCGCAAGGATACACCTTAACTGCCAACGAAGCGGTCGGTTTCGTTACGGATGAAGGCGCGATGGTTTTGCAGCCGGATTACGGCGCCATTCAGAATATTCTGAAAGAAGTCTTCTGGATTGAGTAAAGCCCGCAGAACTATGCCGGCTTTTGCAGGCTGAGGTGCAGCACTTCCAGCTCATCCCCGACCAGACGCCAGGCTTGCGATATCCGCAACCCCGCCACCCACAAAAGAGATCCCTCACAGAAAACCAGCGGCCACAATGCCCTGGCAGCTTGGGGGATTTTTTGATTCACGAAAAAGTCACTCAGCTTCTGGGTCTTGCCCGGCATTCCTAATGGCGACCAACGTTCACCAGGCCTGACCGGGCGTACTTCCAGCGGAAGGCTCAGGTCTGCCGGGTTCAACCAGGCATGCTCCGGACTGCGTCGTTCTTGCGCGGGTATTTTCTTAAAGGCTTTTGCGCTCAGGATTTCAGCGCTCAGCCCCCAACCCTGCGCCAGTCTCAGCGTGTCGCCGGAGCTTAGCGTATAGCGTTCGCTGCTCAGAAGCTGTGGAAATTGCGGCAGCGGCGGCCTTAATCCTTTGGGCATCAGTACAAGCGCATCCTGCTGCTGCCACAGCTCCAGACCGCCAACCAAATCGAAGCGCGTTTGCCCGGCTCGCAGGCACAAAAGCGCGCGGTCCAGCGCTTCCAAACCAATATCCCGCAGCCCCGGGCGTAAACGCAGCACAGCCTGAATAAGAACCCGCCGCTGCAATCCCGCGCTCAAGCCCGCGAATGCGCTGGCGTCCAGCACAAGCTGGTCCGCGCGTTGTTCCTTAAGGCAGTTTTGTAAAGCTTGCTCTTCCAGGGCAGAAAGCAGTTCAGCGTCGGATTGTAACGCGCGGGCGTTGCGCAGGATAACCCGCCGGAAAGCCGGGTTGGCAGCTTCCAGCACGGGCAGGATTTCATGCCGCAAGCGGTTCCGGAAAAAGCTCATGTCCGCGTTGCTTTCGTCGACGATATAGGCAAGTTGGTTTTCCCGACAGTACGCTTCCGTTTCCGCCCGGCTGATGCCCAGCATGGGGCGGAAAATGGGCAGCTCCGCGTTGAACTCAGATAAATGCGAACGCGCTCGTATCCCTCGCAATCCGTTGATACCGGACCCGCGGATAAAGTGCATCAGCACGGTTTCCACCTGGTCGTCGGCGGTATGCCCAACCGCGACCGCCTGCGCCTCAATCTCCTCCGCAAGCTGGAACAGGAACTGATAGCGACATTGGCGCGCGGCTTCCTCAATCCCCATTTTCCGCGCGCTCGCGTAAGCACGCACGTCCGCCCGCCGCACAATGCACGGCACTCCCCAGGCCGATAACAGCGCGCGCACACGCTCTGCTTCCTCCGCGGAGGACGGGCGCAAGCCGTGGTCCAGATGGGCAGCGCTAAAAAGCACACCGGCCTTCCAGAGATTATGCGCCAGCGTCAGACTGTCGGCACCGCCCGAAACCCCGACGACCAGCGGGCGCTGCGCGTCCCAGCGGCAGTCCGTTCGCAAGGATGATAAAATTCTTTCCGTAATCACAGGAAAATTATAGCATCCTGTCCACAGGTCGCGCTGCCTCTGCGTTATTTGCTGTATACTTAATCAGGAGGAGCAAAAAACCATGCCCACACTGCTTGGAATCACCGGGAACGTTGCCTCTGGAAAGAGCGCTGTGCGCCAATACCTTGAAAATGAAGGCGCATTGACCATCGACGCCGATTTGCTCGCGCAATCCACGTATCTGCCGGGCATGCCGGCCTACCAGCCCATCCTGGATGCCTTTGGCAGCGACCTGTGCTACTCCGACGGGCAAATTAACCGCTCAAGGCTCGGGAAAATTGTTTTTCAGGACCCCGGCGCCCTGCGCGAACTGGAAGCCATTGTGCATCCGCTCGTGACGCAGGGCATTGATGCCGTGCTCGCGCGGGCGAATGTGGAACTGGTGGTGGTCGAAGCGATTAAACTCTTCGAAGCTAACTTGCACAAACGCTGCGCCGCTGTCTGGACGGTTACCGCCCGGGACGAGCTCCGTCAGGAACGCCTGATGAATACACGCGGACTGACGGAAGCCGACGCCCTGCAGCGCATCCGTTCCCAAAGCCCTCAGGAAGAAAAAGTCAGCCGCTCGGATTACGTCATTAGCACGGACGGAAGCTTTCAGGAAACCTACGCGCAAACAATGAACGGACTGAACAAACTGCAGGCCTCCTCCGCTGCGGAGATTCTCTCGCGCGATGGGCAGCTTTTCCTGCCACTGCGCCCTGAGTCCTTCGCTTCCGCTCGGGCTCTGCTGAACCGTTTTTTCCCCCAGACCTGGGAGGATGAAGACATTTACCGCTCGCTAAGCCACCGCGCGGTACTGGCAAGCTTTAGAGAGGGCGAATTGAACGCGCTCTGTTCCTGGAGACTGGAGTTTTTTCTGGGGCTGGTGCAAAGCGTTATCCCATACACGCCTGCATCGGAAGAGCTGAAAAACACGCTTAACGTCCTGGCGGTTTGCGCCGGGGAGCATTTGTGCGAAGCGCTCTATATCCCGCGCGAGATGGTTGCGCCCCTCTCAGCCAGGCAGCTCGGCTTTTTGCCCGGCGAGTCCGCCCTTGCCGATGTACACCGGCTCTCCATCGCGGATTTCTTGCGGAAAAACGGGCTGGTACCCGGAGAGGTATTTGTCCGGACTAATCTTTAATGGGGGACGTTAGCGCGGAGCCTGTTAACAGGTTATACTTAGATTTCACAGACGAGCAGTATAAGATGGTGCCCGCATGCAGGAGTTAATCAACAATTTCCTATTCATTCTC
>CAZPWL010000069.1:5623-9929 GCA_964590535.1 uncultured Anaerolineaceae bacterium | reverse complement strand
AATCCCCCCGAGGAAGCGCCCAAACTTTTCGCCCGAATTGCCGAGGGCTTTGACGTGGTCTACGGCGCGCCGGCAGCTGAAAGGCACGGCTTCTGGAGGGATATATCCTCCAGGCTGATAAAAAAGGTTCTGAATAAACTGATGAATATCAAAAGCGCCGCGACGGTCTCAGCGTTCCGCCTGTTCCGCGCGGAAATTTGCCAGGCTTTCTCAGATTACAAGGGCGCGTTTGTATCGATTGACGTGCTGCTCAGTTGGGGCACCACGCGCTTCGCTTCCGTGATTGTGGACCATCAGGAGCGCGAACACGGAAAGTCGAATTACAGCTTCAGGAAGCTTATGAACCACGCCCTCACGCTGATTACCGGCTTCAGCAACACGCCGCTGCGCTTTGCCAGCTTGATTGGTTTTGTGTTTACGGTGTTTGGCATCATCGTCTTGCTGTATGTGCTTATAAGCTACCTGGTGCGCGGGGGCAGCCTTCCTGGTTTTCCGTTCTTAGCCTCCATTATTTCCATTTTCTCGGGTGTGCAGCTTTTCGCGCTTGGGATTTTTGGCGAATACCTGGGCAGAATGTTCAGCCGCACCCTGAATAAACCCGTCTACATTGTGCGCCAGTCGCTGAACGACCCCCGGCACACCGCTGAGACAGAGGAGCAGGCGTGAGCCCCGAACCGGCTGCCTGCGCCCTAGCAGAGCTTTCTCCGCTGGACAAAGCCCGCTTTGGCATAAAATCCGCGCGCGCCCGCGAGGTGAGCGCGGAAAGTCTGCCTGCCGTGCTGGATTTCTGCGCTGCTAATCAGGTGGAATTCCTGGTTGCCCGCTGCCCCACAACGGACATCAGCGCCGCGCACGCCATGGAAGCTGCCAACTTTCAGCTAATGGACACGCTTCTCTACCTGCGCTTCGACCTGAAAAAACAGCCCATCCCGCCCAACGAAAGCAATGTGCTAATCCGCCCGGCCCGCCCGGATGAGCTTGGTCAGGTCGGCGCGCTGGCTCATTCCGCATTCGAAAATTTCCACGGGCACTACCACGCCGACCCGCGCCTGGACCCCCGGAAAAGCACAGAGGTGTATGTTTCCTGGGCGCAGCGCTGCTGCACCGAGCCGGGCGCCGCCAGCCTGGTTTTGGTCGCGGAAGCGGAGGGCAAGCTGGTCGGTTTCCGCGCTCTGCGGGTGAACGCGCCTGCGCAGGGGGAGTTCATCCTGGCAGGGGTGAACCCCGACTATCAGCGCCGCGGCATCTACCGCGCCTTTATCGTGGAGGGGCTTAATTGGTTTCGGGAACGCGGCATGGAGGAAGTGTTGAACTCCACGCACGTGGCGAACGTGGCAGTGCAGCGCGCCTGCGCGCGCGCGGGCTTTGAACCAGCATATTCATGGTATACCTTCCACAGGTGGTTTCGGTAAGCACTTTCAGGTGTAATTTTCGGCGCGGGCTTTCGCTTCGCGCAGGATTACTAAACAGCAGCAGATTCCAGAATAGAGCAGAGTATGAGCAAAATCCCCTTCAACAAACCCCCATTTCTTGGCAGTGAATTTGAATACATGCGCGAGGCTATCAACAGCGGGCACATCTCCGGCGATGGAGGCTTTACCAAACGCTGCAGCGCCGCGCTCGAAGGGCTCATCGGCGCGCAAAAAGTGTTGCTGACAACCTCCTGCACGCACGCGCTGGAAATGGCGGCGCTCCTGTTGGATATTCAACCCGGTGACGAGGTCATTTTTCCCTCGTTCACCTTCGTTTCCACCGTGAACGCGTTCGTGCTGCGCGGCGCAAAACCGGTTTTCGCCGATATCCGGCCGGACACGTTGAACCTGGATGAAAGCCAATTGGAACGCCTGCTCAGCCCAAAAACCCGCGCGGTGGTTCCGGTACACTATGCCGGCGTGGGCTGCGAGATGGACGCCATTCTTGGCTTTGCCGCCCAGCATAAACTGGCGGTGGTGGAAGATAACGCGCACGGCCTCACCGGCAGCTACAAGGGCAAAGCCCTGGGTAGTTTTGGCTGCATGGCCACCCAAAGCTTCCACGAGACCAAGAATTTCTCCTGCGGAGAGGGCGGCGCGCTGGTCATCAACGACCCCAGCTACAGCGAGCGCGCTGAGATAATCCGCGAAAAAGGCACCAACCGCAGCCGCTTCTTCCGCGGGATGGTTGATAAATACACCTGGGTGGATATCGGTTCCAGCTACCTGCCCTCAGACATGCTGGCAGCTTACCTGTGCGCCCAGCTTGAAGCGTGGCAAACCATCCAGGCGCGCCGCAAACAGCTCTGGGAAAAATACGACAGCGCGTTGCGGGATTGGGCCGCGCGCAGCGGCGTCCGGCAGCCGTTCATTCCGCAGGACCGCGGGCAGACTTACCACATGTACTACCTGCTGTTCCCGACACTCCCGCAACGGCAGGCTTTTATTGCCAGACTGAAAGAGCAGGAAATCCTGTCGGTTTTCCATTACCTGCCACTGCACTTGTCCGATATGGGGCTGCGTTTTGGTGGGAAAGTCGGGGACTGCCCGGTCACCGAGCGCGTCAGCGACCAGCTCGTGCGCTTGCCGTTCTTTTACAACCTGACGGACGCTGAGCAGGATAGGGTAATTGAAGCTGTCCTGAGTCAGACAGTGTGACAGCAATCCTGTTGGTGAAGGCAACCCTACCTTTAAGACCAGAATCAAAAAGCAGCCTTGATGAGGCTGCTTTTTGATACATAAAAAACGATTAAGGCGCAATCCCCCGCACGTACAAGAGCGCCAAGCCCCCAAAATACGCCAAAATCAGGATAACCGAATCAATCTCCAGGAAGAGGATGCGCCGCTCCAGGCGCGCGAGCGTGGCGATCAACGCGAAAACGGTCATCAGCAAACCAATCACCCCGATCAGCAGGAAGGAAGGGTCAATCACGGCGAAGAAACGTCCGCCAAAGAAGAAGAAGTCAGCCAGACCAAGTCCGAACATGTTGAACATGTTGCTGCCAAACAAGTTGCCAATCGCCATGTCATCCGCGCCGATTTTGGCGGCGGAAAGTGTCGTGACCAATTCCGGCAAGGATGTGACCACCGCCACAAGCGTTGAGCCGATAAAGGTGGCACCAAGACCGGTAATTTCGGCGATGCGTCCGCTGGCATCCACCATCCAGGGCGTGACGAATACCAGCACCGCAATCGCGCCTACGAACCACAAGACCGCGGTCCTCAGCGAAGGGACATCCTCGGGGATATCCTCAGGCTTGATCGGGATGGTGGAAACGCGGCTCTGTTTGCGCAGCAAGGACATCGCAAAGAAGTACGCCGCTATCATCACAATCGAGTCAGCCCCGACGGCGAATTCTCCCAACCGGATTTGGTAAGGGAGCTGTGCCACCAAAAAGAAAATCGCCAAAACTATCATCAGAACAGCCAGGCTGCCGGAAAGCGCGTGTTTTTCAGCGTTCTTGCGGCTGATGCGCCTGCGGTAGTGAGCCAGGTCCAGAATTGCCAAAAGCAGAATGTTGAACATATTGCTGCCGAACAAGTTGCCGGCTGCCAGCTGTGGGATGCCTGTACGAATGGCCGAAATGGTCGTGATTAATTCGGGGAGGGAAGTAGCCGTCGCCAGGAGGAGCGTGCCCGCGAAAGCCCCGCCCAATTTTGTGCGCAGGCTAATAACATCGCCGTATTTTGCGAGCTGAATAGAAACAAAAGTAATAATCGCGGCACTGATGAGGAACTCTATCCAAACCATATCAGGCTTTAGCCCCCTTCTTGGGGATCCCTCTCACAAGCGTCAGCGGCCAGGCGGCAAATATCCCCGTGTTCGGCTCTTCCAGGCTGCCAATGACGGATTCGGTAGCCTGCAAACAGGCCTCAATCAGCTGCTCGTGCTCAACAATCGCCATGAGCGTCAGGTGGTTTTCCTCTTCGTCGTATACAACCGGCAAATAACGCATCGGGAAGAGCCGGCGTTTGACACGGTGCATGCCTGTGCTCTCCAGGATAGTCACACCGCGGATGCCCGTTTTTTCCCAGGCATCCAACAGCTCTGGCAGCTTATCGGGGTCATCCAGTACAAATAAAATATTGAACATAGGTACTCCTCAGGTTAAACGCAGCGGTTTCACTTCAAGTAAAAATTGATGAAGATAATTAAGGTGTTGCCGGTAATATCTGCCGTAATACTCTAAACCGTAGCAATGCTTATTTTACCGCAGTTGGGGGGGGCGGATGGCTCCAATGTGTAAGTGGAGGTCCCACCGAGAGGGTACATGTGGGGAAAGACAGGCTTGCGTTTGAGCTGCTGGTTTGGTCCCGGATGCGCTCAGGGTGAC
>CAZPWL010000069.1:0-5523 GCA_964590535.1 uncultured Anaerolineaceae bacterium | reverse complement strand
ATTCTGACGCCCAAAGGGTGCGGGTCGGAGCGAAGAATCTTGTCCTAAGCACCAGGCGCAAGACCCTTTGGCTGCGCTCAGGGTGACAAGAACCCTCAGAGCTCTTGTCCACCGGTCATTTCCCAAACAACCACCCAAATGTTCCCTAATCTGTTTTCGCATCAACTATAATTATCAGAACTCACCAATAAATACAGAAAGGGAGACATGAAAACGATTCGTTTGCCACTTGCCATACTTCTGGCTCTATCACTCTTGCTCAGCCCGGCAGCTTCGCTGGCCCAGAGCATCCCGTCCTCGGCCCCAGCCTCACCGCCCTTAGCCCTCACTCTGGCCGGGCTTGACTGGTGCGTCGCGAGCTCCATGAACGGGTGGAATACTTCCTCCGACCCCATGTACGATGACGGCACCCACGGCGACCTGCTTGCCGGGGACGGCGTCCATTCTCTCCAACTAACCATACCCTCTCCTGGAGTTCAGGAATGGAAAGCAGTGGAATGCGGAAACTGGAGCAACGCGCATCCTGCCAGCAATTCCTGGGTTTTCACCGGGGCAGCCAACCAAGCAGTGACTTTTACATTTGACACCAACGATTACAGCGCCAACGCGGGCATGGCCCTGCTGCCTGCCTCCAACATCGTCAACGTCGCTGGTGATACCCTTCCAATCAGTTTCACGGTGGTAGGCGACTTCCAGGGCTGGAATAATGCTGACCCCAACACGCTCATGACGGATATGGGCAAGGGGTATTACCGCCTGGTCTACACCATCCCGAGCGCGGGCAGCTACATCGGCAAAGTGGTTTTGACGGGCTCCTGGATGGGTTTCGGCGCGGACGGACGATCCATCGACGCACTCAACCTCAGTTTTACCACCACTACAGCCGACCAACAGGTTGTGTTCCTTTTGGATAGTTACACTGGCCGGCTCTTAGTTGAACCCGCAACCAGCGGCGCTGGTGCCTGGTGCGCGGCTGGCACTTTTAATGGCTGGGCGCACACACCAATCTTTGACGATGGAACCAACGGCGACCTGCTGGGTGGGGACGGAGTCTTTACGCTCGATCTTACCATCCCAGCTGCCGGTCGCTATGAATGGAAAGTGACCAATTGCACCTGGGACCTTACCTATCCTGCATCCAATTCCTGGGTCAATACCAGCGAGGCAGACCAGGTTGTGAAGTTGAGCTTCGACACCAACGACCACAGCGCGGATGCCGGCTTGGAAATGGTACCTGTGATCAACATCCTCAACGCCTGGGATTCCAGCGCCAGTTTCACCGCGGCTGGCAGCTTCCAGGGCTGGAATAACGCCAATCCGGAAACTGCCTTCTCTGTGTTTGGCCCCGACCTCTACCGCCTGGACGCGACCATCGCGGCAGCCGGGGATTACGTTTACAAAGTTGTCACAACTGGTTCGTGGGACGCGATCGGTCTGGACAACCGCTCGATTAACGCGGATAACATTCCGTTCACGACGCACACGGACGAAGATATCGTACTCTTCCTGCTGGATTACCGCAGCGGTCGGGTTGGCGCTTTTCCGCCGCCAGCCGGCGAACCCCCTCTGCCCGGGCATGACAACGAAGTTTGGTGGGACTACCTGGGCCACGACAGCCGCGACACGCTCTACAGCGTGCCTGGCGGACCAGTGCCCACCAACACCGATGTGACTTTGCGCCTGCGCGCCGCCCAGGGAGACCTGACCGCTGCCAAGCTGCGCCTCTATAACGACCGCACCAACGTGCAGTCAACCCTGCCGATGTCTGTTGCCTACAGTGACGGCACCTATGACTGGTGGGAAATCACCATCCCTCCCAGCGCCGTCCCAACCGTCTACTGGTACCGCTTTATCGCCATTGACGGCACGGATACCGACTATTACGAAGATGATGCCGCCCGCACCATGGGCTGGGGGCAGGCATTCGACGAAACGCAGGACTATTCCTACCAACTCACCGTATACGCCGCGGACTTCCAGACCCCCGATTGGATCAAGAACGCCATCGTCTACCAGGTCTTCCCCGACCGCTTCAGGGACGGCGACCCGGCCAACAATAAACCCGCCGGCACATTCTTCTACGACGAACCGGGCGGCACGGTATACCGCTCGCTGACAACGGATTGGAATACCCCCATCTGCGACCCCAGGGGAGCAGACAACTGCGCCGGCACCTACAGCAAAAACTTCTACGGCGGTGACCTGGCTGGTTTGATTTCCAAGCTGGATTATCTGCAAGAACTGGGCGTCAACACCATCTATCTCAACCCGATATTTGAATCGCCTTCCAATCACGGCTACGACACCAGCGATTACATGGCAATTAACCCCATGTTCGGTGAGCCGGCGGAATTCTTCGCCCTGGTCACCGCGCTGAATGGCCGCGGCATGCACCTGATTCTGGACGGCGTGTTCAACCACGTATCATCCGACAGTATCTACTTTGACCGCTACGGCAACTTTGCTGAAGTCGGAGCCTGTGAGAGCAATACCTCGCCGTACCGCGATTGGTTCTACTTCACCGAAGTCCCCGCTGGTACAGGCCCCTGCGTAGGCCCGGACGGCACTCCCGGCGGCGCGGATTACGAGTCCTGGTGGGGCTACGACAGCCTGCCCAAGCTCGACTCCACCAACGAGGAAGTGCGCGCTTTGGTGTGGGAATGCGACACAAATTGCCTCGAAACAGTCGCTGGCTACTACATGCAATATGCCGACGGTTGGCGCCTGGACGTGGGCGCGGATGTGGACCCCGGCACAATCAACGACCCCACCAATGATTACTGGGAAGGCTTCCGCAACACCGTCAAGTTTGTAAACCCGGACGGCTATATCACCGGTGAGGAATGGGGCATTGCCAACAGCTGGCTGCTGGGCGGTGAGTGGGACGCGGTGATGAACTACCAGTTCAGCTCCGCCGTGCTTTCACTCTGGCGCGACAGCACCTTCACTGATAACGACCACAACTCCGGTTCCGCGGCTGGCGAGCTGGCGCCCATTACCATGAGCCAGTTCGACGCGCGCATTCTCAATCTGCAGGAGCGCTACGCCCCCGAAGCGCTCGCTGCCATGCTCAACCTCTTCGGCAGCCATGATACCAGCCGGGCGCTCTTCATGCTCGACCACAATACCAACCAGAACGACCCAAGCCTTTACCAGAACCCTGATTACGACTGGACCGACGCGATCAGCAGGCTGAAGGGCGCGGCGGCGGTGCAAATGACCATGCCCGGCGCGCCGACCATTTATTACGGCGATGAAGTTGGTTTGGTCGGTCCGATGGCGTACGCCGGCGGCAAATGGGAAGATGACCCCTATAACCGCCAACCCTATCCTTGGTTGGACGCAAGCGGAACACCGTTCTATGCGCACCTTCAGACTGAGGCAAGCCAATACGATATTTACAATTACTACGCAAACCTCACCGGCGAGCGCAACATGCACCCCGCCCTCCGCACTGGCGACTATCGCACGCTTCTGGTCTACGATACCCAGCAGCTTTACGCCTATGGACGCAACCTGCCGGGCGAGGACTCGGCGGTGGTTCTGATTAATCGCAATAACAACCCGCAAGCCATTGATTTGGACGTCTCAGGTTACCTGCCAATCGGCACGACCTATCGGGATATCCTTTCTATTGCTGTGTATACAGTTGACAGCGAAGGTAAATTGATAGCTGTCAGCGCGCCCGCTAACGGCGCGGCGGTGCTGGTACGAACTAACGAACAGATTGCTCCGCCCGAACCGGTGGAATTAAGCGCGCTAACCGACGGCACCAACGTTAGCCTGACATGGACAGCTTCCGCTGGCGCGACCGATTATTTGGTTTACCGCTCTTACCTGCGCGGCGGCGGCTACGAATTGCGCGGCATGACCTCCACCACAAGCTACACCGACTACGGACAGGTCAGCGGTCAGCGGGTTTATTACATCGTTGTCGCCCGGGACGTCCCGCATGGCTTGCTGAGTGAAGACTCCAACGAGGTCAGCGCCCTGCCTGCCTACACCATCGATTGGGCGAACCTGCAGTGGCCGTTCACCATCAGCCACACCATCAGCAGCACCCCGACCGAGAACATCTACGGTCAGGTTTACATCCTAGGCGTTACCTCCCAATCCGGCGCTACGCCCGGCTTGCGCGCCCAGGTTGGCTACGGCCCGAACACGTCCGACCCGCGCGGAAACCCCGACTGGACCTGGTTCGAAGCGGTTTTCAACGGCGACGTCGGCAGTAACGATGAATTCATGGGTACGCTCTTACCCGAAGCAGTCGGGGAGTACGATTACGTCTACCGTTACTCAACGAACGATGCTGCCTCCTGGGTGTATGCCTATGACTGGGGTCTGGTGACTGACCCCTACGTACCCGAGAATGCCGGCGACCTGACGGTCACACCCTCTTTGGATGAGACCCCGCCATCCGCACCGGAGCTGTTTGTGGACGATTGGAGCGCCGCGCACATCGCCCTTTCGTGGACGGAAGCCAGCGATGACCTCGCTGTCTACGCCTATGACCTGTACCGCTCCACGGACGGTGTCAGCTTTACCAAACTCGCCCGCATTCTCGCACCCGAGCTGACCTATCGTGATGAAAATGTAGAGACTGGACAGTTGTATCACTATAAGGTCAAAGCGATCGATACCAGCTTCAACTTCAGCGACTTCTCCAACCCCGTCAGCCAGGCAGCTGCTCCAAAAATAGTTGAGGTCAACATCGCCGTAATCGTGCCCAGTTACACCCCCGGCACAGTCTTTCTGACCCGCTATTTCAACCTGGATGGTACGGTTGGGAACTGGGATCCAGCTGCCACTGCGCTTGCAAAAGTGAATGATACCCTCTGGGGAGGCACATTCTATATTCTGGACGGCACGCAGTTTGAATTCAAGTTCACGCGCGGCAGCTGGGAAACGGTCATCAAAGGCCCTGGCCATGAAGAATTGCCGAATCTATCTCTAACAGTGGATTATGGGGAGGATGGCACACAGCTGTACGTTTACACCGTCCTGAACTGGCGCGATCCAATTGTCACTGCTGTAAGCCCTGCGGATGGGAGCCTGGAAGTTGGCCTGGACAGCGTCATCACCACCACCTGGAGCCAGCCCATGCCCACCACCGCGTGCTTTGTGGTCACGGGACCGCTTGGGCCAGTTGCCGGAGGCTGTTCTTACGACAGCGGCACCCAGACAATCACCTTCACGCCCACCGAGGCTCTGCGACCGCAGACGACTTACACCGTCACCGCCAGCGGATTGTTGGATGACCACGGAGATACCCAGCAGGTACCCTTCACGTCCACGTTCAAAACCGGCGGCGAAGTGCATATCTTTGTGCCGCTGATTTTCAAGTAACCAATCAGTCTTACCAAAAGGCCTGGCGGGATGACCTGCCAGGCCTTTTTTGTCAGCATCGTCAGCTTTTCAGTCAATCCTATCCAGCAATAGTGCAAATAGTTGGTTTAAAGCTGCAGCGCAGAGACCGGCGAGAACAATGGCTATCGCGCCGTACGGTCTATTGCGGCGCGATAG
>CAZPWL010000068.1:1609-9934 GCA_964590535.1 uncultured Anaerolineaceae bacterium | reverse complement strand
CCAACGCCTTCACCCAGCCCAACTCCCAGCGGTACAATCACACCCACGCCGCCCGGTTCCGAGCCATGAGCAAGCGTTACAACAAAAACATAACGCGGGCGCTCGAGAGCGCCCGCGTTTTTGATTAATCAGCAAAATCTTTCCCAGCCGCAAGGAACAAACTGACAGCCGGGCAATCTTGTAAAGAGGAAACCCTCGCTTACTCGAAAATTAACTCACCAAGCGCGCGCTTGGGCACATGGTGGATGCTCTGGGCATCGCGATAATACTTGATATCGCCGCCTTCCCCAACAGGTTCAATCACCACCGTCTCGGTAGGCTTGCCCAGTGCCAGCACCAGCACAATTTCAAGGTAAGGTGGCAGTTCCAGCAAGGCAGCCAGTTCATCCCGCTTCACGGAGCTCATCATGCAGCCGCCAAAGCCTTTTTCTACCGCGCCCAGCATCATCGTTTGCGCTGCGATACCGGTGTCCAGGTCATACTGCCGCTTGATTCGTACATCTCCCAGCACGACGATATAAGCTGCCGGTCTTTCGCCCACCGCGGGTCCGCCCCAATCCTTCAGGTAACCTGCAAACTTCATCAATGGAAAGACCTTGTCCGTCTGCGCTTTCTCGCAAATCAGGCTGAACTTGAGCCCTTGCAGGTTGGCGGAACATGGGGCATGCCGAGCCAGGTCGACCAATTCGAGCAGCGTTTCCCGGGGGATGCGGACGGCTTCATCAAAGCGGCGGTAACTGCGGCTTTTCAAAACCAAATCTCTAAACATGGGTTTCACCTTTCCTGAATAGCGGACGCCCGCAGTGGGCTGCGCAAAAAGCACAGGTTAGCAGCACAAGGCCGCCGGCGTCAAAGATTATGTAGCGTCCAATACTTGAACGCAGCACGGCGTGGCTCGGGTCCAACGTACTAAGCAACCAGCTCTCCCCCGCCAGGCCAATACTTTGCATGAGGATCGCCTCAATCAATGAGTTTTTATACCTGAGCGGGTTAGCCAGGGCAAAAATGTAGGGAACCTGCCACATCAGGTATAGAATCCCGACGCCCGCCACAGCCGCCGTCCCCGGTACGCCGCTGAGCTCAAACGAAGCTCTGAACGCCTGCGGGTCAATCAGGTATGAAATAGCTGCCTGAAGGTTGAGCGCCAACACCACCGCAATCAGAGCCCGGGCAATCCAATACCTTGTCCTTGATGCTGATTCCGGGTTCTGGTTCATCCTGTGCCTGCCTGGGGCTTAGTTCTGGAAAACCAACCCGTCCCGAACGTGCCAGATTTCATGGTTGTGCGTGAACTCCGGTGGGAACATGTCTGGGTCGGTTGAGGTCAAAAGCGCTTGTTCCACCTGAGCAAGCACAGCCAGCAAATCCGCCCGGCGTTCAGGGTCCAGCTCCGCCATAATTTCATCGAGTAACAGGACTGGCCATTCACCGGTCTTGGTGCGCATCCACTGCACTTCCGCGAACTTAAGCGAAAGAAGCGCTGTGCGCCCCTGACCCCTCGAGCCAAAATCGCCTAAGTCGATGCCGCTGCCAATGAAGCGAAATTCGTCGCGATGCGGCCCAAGCGTGGTCACTCCCCGGCTGATATCCTCCCGGTACGCCGCGTGCAGCGCTTTGCGCAAGCCTGCCTCAATCTCCGCCGCGCTTAACTCAGAGCGGTTCACCATGGTTTGCACCGGCAGGGAAAGCTGCCCCTTCGGCGCAGGCATGGGTTCATAGGATGGTTTGTACAGCAGGCGCAGAAGCTCAGTCCCGCGGGTCAATTGCTGGTGGATGGGACCTGCCAGTTCTTCCAGTTCTTTTAACAGGTGGACGCGCGCGTACATCAATTCCGCGCCGTGGCGTGCCAGCATTTCATCCCAGGCTTCCAGCTGGCGCGTATCTCCGCCGCGTTCCCCCAGTGTTTTTAGCAGCGCGTTGCGCTGGTTCAGGGCTTTCGCGTAATCCACGCTGTGGCGGGCATAACCCGGCTGCGCTTGCGAAAGCGCTTCGTCCAGGTACTGCCGCCGGTCTGAGGGCGAACCCTCAATGATGCGCGACATCTGCGGCAAAAAGCTGACCGCGTTGAATTGCCCGTAGACTTCGCCCAGACGTTTTTTCACGCCGTCCAGCAGCACTTCCTTCCGGAAGCGTGGTGCGTTGGGGTTGCCGTTGTATTCCTGAATAAAACGGACCTCAAGCGTGTGCGTTTTTAATCTGCTCTGATATTCGCCTACAATGCGCCCAACCAGTACAGGTTCAGGCTGGAGATTGAAGTTGAGCAGTTGCCGGTCAGTCGCGGCGTAAAATGAGGAAAAGTTAGCCAGGTAGGCGACGGCTTCAAGGATGGTGGTCTTCCCCTGGGCGTTGGAGCCTGCCAAAAGAATTACTTTCCGGGGAAATTGTAGGTCCAGCCGGGAAAAGATTCTAAAATTCGTCAGCGCAAGCCGGGTGAGATGCATCAGTCTTTGATCTGTTCCATCTCTTCAGCCGTAGGCTGGAAAACATGTGTCGCGCGGTCAATATAGAGCACGCCGTCCAAGTGGTCAATTTCGTGTTGGAAAATGCGCGCCAGCCAGCCGCTGGCTTTCAAACGGACAGGTTTTCCATAGCGGTTTTTTGCTCTGATTGTCACGGCTTCGTGGCGTTCAACTTCGCCTGCCAAACCCGGGACGGAGAGGCAAGCCTCCACATCAGAGATCGTTTCTTCGGATTTCTGCACAAACTCGGGGTTGACCAGGACGTATTTCTTGGGTTTCGCGTCTTCGCTCTCATCGTCCGTGTATTCCACCACCACCACGCGCAGGGATTCACCAATCTGCGGTGCGGCTAAGCCAACGCCAGGCGCGTCTCGCATCGTCTCAAACATATCGTCAATCAAGCTCTGCAGTTCTTTATCAAAAACCTGCACAGGTTTTGCCTTCAGACGGAGCGAAGGCACGGGAAACTTAACAATCTCGCGAATAGCCACATTATCTCCAGTAAATTGCTTTCGAACTAATTTTACCTTAGAGAGGCGGCGGGCTCAATCTTTTTGTAGCGTCTTGGGTTTGGGTTTGGTTGTGGTACACGCTGAACCAGCGCGCTACGCGTTCGCGTTCCTCATCGATCTCACGTTCACGCGCGGCAGCAGCAGCCGCTTGCATCCTGTGGAAGATATCTTCCTGAACTCTTGAGGGCTGGTACACGTTGTCAAAGGTAAGCACTTCCGTGGAGACCCGGATGAAAACAGTCCCGAAATTCAACATCATCGGGATGAGCCCCCGGCGTTCGTATTCCACCGCCAGGATCTTTTCCAGCGGCGCGGTACGCTTAGATTCCCGTCCAAGCGGTTTCCGGTCAATGTCAATGATCTGGTCGGGAGTGAGGCGGTAAATGTCATTCCGCCAGTCCGCGTAGTTATAAACCAGCCAGATAAGCGCGCCAAGCGTGAACAGCGCGCCCAAGATGAGCGACAGGTTATAGGGCAGAAGCGTGAAATTCCAGGTGAGCGTCGCAACAAGCAGAACAACGGCACCGCTCAGCAATAGCAGCGGCAGGAGCATTTTGCCCAACAGCACAAACCAGTGTTTTCGGTAAGTAGTGACCCCGCCAATCTCATAGCGCACCTTAAGAAAATCGCCAAAAATCCAGGCAGCAAAGCTTTTTTCACGTACAGGCAAGTCTTCTTCCAAAGGCAGATTTTCGGGCTCTTTTGACTGTACTGGCTGGGTGGCGCTGTTTCCTTTTAGTTTTTGTTGGAGCGTCGCGCGCATCTTTTCTTCCTCAAAACTGGCTTCTTCGGACTGCCTGCGCCGCCAGAACACTTCCACCAGGTGTTCAATCAGGTCCGAGTCCTTTACGCGGTTAAAGCGCACATTACCTATGAGGGTGCGCACAACCACGTCCGCGTAGCCCAGGATTCTCCCGGGCTGGGTGCTCTGCACCCCCACTGAGACTACCATTCCCAGCGGCGCTTCCTGGCGCGATTCGTAGAAACCCGATACTTTTTCTACCCAGACCATGCGGTGGTTGGTGATGATGTAATAATCATTCGCCCAATTGTGGAAGTTCCATGCCAGCCAAAGCAAACCGACCACAAATCCCGCCGCCAACACGAGCACGCTGATGTCCGGTCTATCCCTCCCGAGCAACACTGCCCCCAAAACCAGCCCCGCGAAACCCAGCAACGGCAGAAGCAGGCTCATCAACAGAAAAAACGGATGCTTGCGGGTGATGAAGTGCACTTGCTCATCTTTTTCAAGCCAGCTCATGCGTGTTCTTTCAGCTAACTGCCGGCTTTGCAAAAGCACTTCCCGCGTGCGAAGCGCTCTCGGGCTGCTGAGTAAAGCCTCGCGCGCCAATTCCGCAGGGAGTCGCCACAGAGCGCAATCTGTCAGCGCGTGGGCGTCGTTTGTAAAGTATTCCTCCCCATCCAGGCACTCCTCCCCCACCAGCTCCCCGCCGGGGATAGTCCGTTTCCCTTCAGGGTTTTCCGGGTCAGCAAGAACGATTTTCCCCACAGCGATGAGGAAAGCAGCCTCCGCGGGCGTTCCAGCGCTGTAGAGTGCGTTTCCTTCCTCCAATGTGAACAGCTCGGACCCGGCAGAAAGTAGGCGCAATTTTTCTTCATCCACAAGGCTGAAGAGCGGATGCGCGCATAATAGTTCTTTCAAGGCAGTGTTTTCAGCTGGCATAAACCTGTTTTCACTTGTTCACCGGGCAGCGGACTGGCTCGGGCGCTTGCCGCATTTTCCACAAATTCTGCTGCCCGCTTTCGCGGGCAGCGCAGTCATCACCTGTCTATTACGCCTCTACCGAGGCAGCCTCCGGGCTTGCCGCTTCCTTTTTGGTAAAAGTCAGCGTTCCATCAGCCTCTTTATCAACCAAAACAACGTCACCCGCCTGGAAGCCGCTCGCCAAAAGCTGCGTTGCCAGCGGGCTTTCCAGATATTTCTGCATCGCCCGTTTCAGGGGTCTGGCGCCCATCAGCGGGTCGTAACCCTGATCCGCCAGCCAGGAGCGCGCAGCGATGCTGACTTCCATCTTTACGCCGTACTCATCCAGGCGCTCCTGAAGTTCAGCCAGCTGCAGGGTTACGATTCCCATCACGTCTTCATGCGTCAACGGCGAGAACATGATGATATCGTCGATGCGGTTCAGGAATTCCGGTCGGAACGCCGCTTTCAACGCCTTTTGAATCTTCTCGTGCGAGGATTTGATATCCTCGCCATCATTGGTATCCACAAAGCCCAGGGCGCCGCCCTTCTTCACAAACTCTGTTCCCAGGTTGCTGGTCATAATCAGCACAGTGTTCCGGAAGTCCACAATGTGGCCCTGTCCGTCGGTCAGGCGGCCGTCGTCCAGAATCTGCAGCAGCGCGTTCCAGACTTCCGGATGGGCTTTTTCGATTTCATCAAACAGCACCACACGGTAAGGCCGGCGCCGGACAGCCTCGGTCAGCTGTCCGCCTTCTTCATACCCCACATAACCAGGGGGCGCGCCGAACAAGCGCGAAACGGTGTGTTGTTCGCGGTACTCGCTCATGTCTATGCGCACCAAGGCGTCTTCATCGTCAAACAGGAATTCAGCCAGCGCTTTTGCCAGTTCGGTCTTCCCAACGCCAGAAGGTCCGATGAAGATGAAGGATCCGCTTGGGCGGCGCGGGTCTTTCATGCCCGAACGCGCCCGACGGATGGCATCCGAGATCGCTTTGATGGCTTCGTCCTGCCCGATGATGCGTTCGTGCAGCCGGTCTTCCATGTGCAAAAGCTTCTGGGCTTCGCTTTCCATCAGTTGTGTCAGCGGAATGCCGGTCCATTGGTGAATGACATCAGCAATGTCGTTGACGTCGACAACTTCATCCAGCTTCTGTTCGACCTCCCACTTTTCGCGTTGGGCATTAAACTCCTGCTCCAGGCGCAGTCGGTCAGCTTTCATTTTTACCGCGCGTTCGTAGTCGCGCTCCACGCTGGCTTGCTCTTCTTCGGCCGCCAGCCGCTCAATTTCGCGTTTCTGGTCGCGCAGGACTTCGGGCATGGAATACAAGGCTACGCGCAGTTTCGCGGCGGCTTCGTCCATCAGGTCGATGGCTTTATCCGGAAGTTTCCGTTCGGTCATGTATCGCGAAGAGAGCTTGGCGGCAGCGCTGAGCGCCTCATCGGAAATCGTCACTTTATGATGCGCTTCGTAGCGGTCCCGCAGGCTGCGCAGCATCAGAATGGTGTCTTCTATACTGGGCTCTTCCACAAAAATTGGGGCAAAACGGCGCTCAAGCGCGGCATCTTTCTCAATATGCTTATGAAATTCATCCAGCGTGGTCGCCCCAATACACTGCAAGTCGCCGCGCGCGAGAGCGGGCTTAAGCATGTTCGAAGCATCCATAGCTCCCTGGGCTGCGCCAGCCCCGACCACGGTATGCAATTCATCGATAAACAGGATGACTTCGCCATCGGATTTCTGAATCTCGTCGATGGAAGCCTTCAAACGTTCCTCAAATTCCCCGCGGAAGCGGGTGCCGGCAATCATCGCGCCCAGGTCGAGCGCGACCACGCGTTTGTCTTCCAGAATTTCTGGCACGTCGTTGTTCGCGATTTTTTGCGCCAGGCCTTCCACAATCGCCGTCTTCCCAACTCCGGCTTCACCAATGAGGACGGGGTTGTTCTTGGTTCTGCGGCACAAAACCTGGATGAGGCGGGATATCTCCACCTCGCGCCCATAAATTGGGTCAAGCTTGCCTTCCCGGGCTGCCTGGGTTAGGTTACGGGAGAATTTGTCCAGAGTTTTATACTGCGTTTCGCTGCGGGTTTCAGTAAATTTGTTACCGCCGCGAATTTCCATGATAGCGTCGGACACCTTGCTACGGATTACGCCGTTCTCTTCCAGGATGCGTGCCAGCGCGGTGTTTCGTTCCGCCAGGATGGCCATAAATAAATGCTCAGTCGAAATGTACTCATCCCCGAAGCGGCTGGCTTCGTTCTTGGCAACGTCGACAGCCATTTTGACCCGCGGGGTCATAAATATCTGACCCGAAGCCCCACCGAAGATATTCGCTTTCGGTGTCGTCCGTAACAGATGGTCGATGCTTTCCGCCAGATGCCCGGCGTCTACCTTGAGCATCTCCAAAATCTGAGATACCATGCCCTCCGGCTGCTCAATCAGCGCCAGCATAATATGCTCAGTATCAATTTGCGTGTGTCCATAACGCTGGATGATTTCCGCGGCGCGCGCGGCTACATCCTGCGCTCTTTCAGAAAATTTATCAAAACGCATCATGGTGGTGTTTCCTCAACTCGTTATTTTCCGTATTGTTGTATGGTGCAATACTTGTTCCAGAATATAGTCTACCAGCCAGACGTAAGAGAATAATTAACGTTAAAGGATGAGCATCGCGTCGCCAAAAGAATAAAAGCGGTAGCCTTGGTTTTTAGCGGTTTCGTAAGCATTCAAGATGCGCTCGCGCCCGGCGAAAGCGCTGACCAGCATGATAAGCGTGGATTTGGGCAGGTGAAAGTTTGTAATCATCGCGTCCACCGCCTGAAAGCGATACCCGGGCAGAATAAACAGTCCGGTTTGCCCGCAAAACGCTGCCAGTTTTCCGTCTCTTGCTGCTGCCGCGCTTTCCAGGGTCCGCACCGAAGTCGTCCCAACCGCCACAACCCGCCCCCCAGCGGCTTTTACCGCGTTCACTTTCTCAGCTGTTTCCGCGGAAAGTTCGCACCACTCCTGATGGATTTTGTGGGTGCTGGGGTCTGCCTCCGTGACCGGCGCGAAGGTATCCAGCCCAACGTGCAGGGTTATTTCCGCCCTTTGGATACCAGCTCTGTCCAGGTCCGCAAGCAGTTCCTGGGTAAAGTGCAGCCCGGCAGTGGGCGCGGCTGCCGAGCCAGGCACTTGATTGTAAACAGTCTGGTAGCGTTCCGGGTCTACCGTTTCATTGTGTATGTATGGCGGCAGCGGCACATGACCAGCGGAGGTATAAAAGTGTTCAATTGCCTCGTCGAAACACACGACGCGCTTGGACCCTTCCAGAACCGCCGCAATGCGCGCGCCCGGACCGTTTTCGATTCGGATGAGTGCCCCTTCGCGCAGGCCTTTGCCCCCCACCAGGCATTCCCAGGATTTGTCGTCAAGCTGGCGCAACAGTAAAACTTCCACCCGCCCGCCGCCCGGGATTTTTCGAGCAAATAGACGCGCTGGGATAACCCGGGTGCGGTTCACCACCAGCAAATCGCCCGCTTTCAGGTAACTGCCGATATTGGTGAAGGTATCGTGACAGAGTTCGCCGGAGGAACGGTCCAGCACCAGCAAGCGCGAATGGTCGCGCGGTTCAGCCGGCGTCTGAGCGATGCACTCAGGCGGCAGAAC
>CAZPWL010000068.1:0-1599 GCA_964590535.1 uncultured Anaerolineaceae bacterium | reverse complement strand
TCGTCTGTTCTCATATCCTGGTGGATTAACTTCCCGGAGTAAACAAGGTCGGTTGCTCGCGGGAACCGTTGTAAGGCTTGCCCAGGTGAGCGTGCGCCAGCGGTGTGGCCACCCTGCCTTGCGCGGTGCGTTCCAAAAAGCCAAGCTGCATCAGATACGGCTCCACCACGTCCATGATGGTGTCAGCTTCTTCACTGACCGAAGCCGCCACAGTGTTCAGCCCGACCGGCCCCCCGCTGTACTTCTCGATGATGCATAACAGCACACGCCGGTCCAGGTCATCCAGACCCATCCCGTCGATGTTCATCAGTTCCAGGCTCTCGATTGCCACCTTTGGGGTGATGCAGCCATTCGCACGGACCTCGGCAAAATCGCGCACGCGCCGCAAGATGCGCAGGGCAATTCTGGGCGTCCCGCGGGAACGGCGCGCGATTTCCTGGATGCCTTCCTGGTCAAAGGGCACATGCAGAAGGTCCGCGCCGCGCCGGATAATCTGCGCGAGCGCCGCCTCATCATAGTAGTCCAGGCGGTATACAGCACCAAAACGGGCCCGCAGCGGCGCGGTCAGCAGCGCCAGACGCGTGGTAGCGCCTACCACAGTAAAGCGCGGCAGCTTCAGACGCACAGACTTGGCCGCCGGACCCTTGCCAATGATGATATCCAGCGCGAAATCTTCCATCGCCGGGTAGAGGATTTCCTCCACGTTGCGCCCCAGGCGGTGCACCTCGTCTATAAACAGGATATCGCCGGCATGCAGGTTTGTCAGGATTGCTGCCAGGTCGCCGGCGCGTTCCACCGCTGGTCCGGAGGTCACCTTGATGTGGACACCCATTTCGGACGCGAGAATGTGCGCCAGCGTTGTTTTTCCAAGACCAGGCGGGCCGTAAAACAAGACATGCTCCAGGGCTTCACCGCGCTGTTTGGCGGCTGTAATCTGGATTTGCAGGTTCTGCTTCACCTGCTCCTGACCAATCAAGTCCCCCAACGTCGTGGGACGCAGAGCAATATCAGCGGGGTCATCCGGTTGTTTGCGCCCCGCGAGGATGCTGTCATTTTCTTTCGCGCTCATTGCCGGAATTATACCCGTTTTCCTCCTCGCGAACGGCGCTGACCTGCGGCTGCGCGCGCTGAAGCAAACAGCCCGCGCCTGAACGCAGGGATCGCATGGTTGGGTATAATTGCAAAGGTAGATTGAATATTTGCAGGATCCATCCCCTGCTCTGGAGGTCGCATGAAACTATCGCTGGTTGTGCCCGTGTATAACGAGGAGGAAAATCTGCCCGAACTGCTCCCGCGTATCTATCAGGCGGTCGCGCCCTTGGGGGTGGAATGGGACCTCACCCTGGTGGACGACGGCAGCAAGGACAAGAGCGCTGCAGTCCTGAGGCAAATGGCCGCCGACGACCCTGAACACGTGCGGGCGGTCATTCTCAACCGCAATTACGGACAGACCGCCGCCATCACCGCTGGGATTGACCATTCTGACGGGGACATCGTTATCCTGCTGGATGCCGACCTGCAAAACGACCCCGCGGATATTCCTCTGCTGCTGGAAGAGCTGGACAAGGGCTTCGACGTGGTCAGCGGCTGGCGCAAAGA
>CAZPWL010000067.1:0-9995 GCA_964590535.1 uncultured Anaerolineaceae bacterium | reverse complement strand
CCGACCACCGCGCGCATCAGGGCGATATCCTCGGCGGTCGCGCCGCCGCCCTGGAAGCCGGTGGACGTCTTGACGAAATCCGCGCCGGCTTGTTTGGCGAGCAAACAGGCAGTCACTTTTTCGTCCTGGTTCAGCATGCTGGTTTCCAGGATTACCTTGACCAGCACGTCGTGCTTGTGCGCCAGGCGCACCACCTCGCGGATATCTTCCGCCACCGCGGCATAATCGCCGGATTTCAGTTTGCCGTAAGCCAGCACCATGTCCACCTCGCGCGCGCCGTCGGCGATGGCCTGGCGGGTTTCGGCCACCTTCGCGGCCGTGGAGGATGTGCCCCAGGGGAAGCCAATGGTCGCGCCGACCTTGACGCCGGTGCCCCGCAGCGCTTGGGCAGCGGCAGCCACCCAACAGGCGTTCACGCACACCGCGCCAAAGTGATACTGCGCCGCTTCCGCGCAGAGCTGTTCAATCTGCTCGGCGGTGGATTCGGGCTTGAGCAGGGTGTGGTCAATCAGCGCGGCGATAGCCGGGGTGAACGCGGCCGCGTCCGGGTCTTTTTCCACGCCGACCTCTTTCAGGTGCCCGCGTTTGTCAAAGTGCGTCTGGACTCTGAAGCCCTCATGGGCTCCGCTTTTTTCATAGGCTTTGAAACTGGTCTTTTTGGTCATTTTGTTCCTCAATTTTTGGTTGATATCAAGTCCGGTGGCCGTGAGGCGTGGTAAGCTCCCAGGTCTGCCGCCGGAGGCTCAGCCTGCCGCCAATTGCAGAGCTCTGGTCGTTCTCGGATAATCTGCAGCTCTTGGCGGCGATACAATCGCGGGCGATCTCCAAAGCTGTGCTCCCCGGTGATTATAGCCCGTTTTGCGGGGGTTCCGCCGTGGCTTTATCGGGCGCGCGAAGGATTGCTTCCAGCTCCAGGATGGTCTTATCCAGCTCAAAGCCGGTCAGAAAGGGCAGTCCGCTCAGTTTGGGGATGCCGTAGTCTTCAGCATCGTGTGGAGCAATTTGCACAATCACGTCCGCGTCTGCCGCGGCTGGCTTGAGTTTGCGGTATTCAACTACCCGGACCTCTACCTGCCATTTGCGTTCGGCGGCAATTTTGCGAATTCGCAGCGCGGTAGTCTCGGCAGTGACCACGCCGGTTCCGCATGATACCAGAATTACTTTTTGGGGCATCGTTCACCTCCGTGAAAGCTGTCTGAATCATATCAAATATTGGCTGTTAGAGGGGAACCGCGTCCAGAGAAACGCGCAGATATCGATAAAGGTTTTCGCGGTCGGCGCAACCGAGCAGATTGCTCAAAAAACCGGGTGTCTGGAAAAGCGTTATCAGGCGTGAGAGCCAGCGCACCTGCGCGTCCGGGTGAAGCACAGCCGGCAAAAAGATGACCCGGACCGCCAGGCTCTGTTCCGGCGCGCCCATCGCCAGGAATGCCACCGGTTTTGACAGCACGGCTACGGCTAAGGCGGGTTGGAGCACATAGCGGATTTCTGTGTGCGGCAAGGCCAGGGCGGCCTCGGGGAATTGCAGCCCGGTGGGGAAGGCTTCCTCCCGTTCCAACAGCGCGGCTGGGAATCCGGGCATCACCAAGCCAGCCGCCAGCATCCGCTCCGCCAAAAATGCGAGCGCTTCTTGCCGACTGGCAGCCTGAAGCGGGACAAACATCAGCTCCGGGCGGAGCATAGCAGGTTCTGTGCTTGGGTAGTCATTGGAGAGTGGCATTTTGAAGGTTTTTCCAGGTGAGCGCGTTGGGCTTTTGGCGTGGGCAATGCACGGTTAAGAATAATCCGGCTCTAAGCCTGTGTCAATTGACTCAAAAAGCATTCTGGCGCGCCAAAATGCCTTTGATAAAAAAGACTCCGTTCAGGTGGAAATATGACTCATCAGAGCGCAGAGATGTGGTTTTGTCCGCTTTGTCTGAAGATTGTGCCGCGCAGCCGGATACGGTCCGCGCGCATGAAGGTTGTGTCGGCTGCAATAGGGGTGTTCTCTTTGTTAAAACTGTAAGTTGTGACTTTTATCAAAGGGGACCCGTTAGCGATTTTCAGCAGTTGCGCAACAGCTTTTTCAGCGTAGCTGATTTCCAGGTAGTGATCGGCATGGTCGAAGCGGGCAGCCCCTTGAATATTATTCAGGTACCGCGTCGGCCAAAGCATGTCTGCTTCAGTCAGCTGCGCGAAAGAAAATTCCGGCAGCAGGCTCCGCGCTAAAATAACAGGTTCTTCGTTGTGGTAGTACATGCGCTGGATTTTGAGGACCGTGTCACCCTCGTTAATCCCCAGAATAGCCGCCTCCTGAGCGTTCGCGGGGACGGTCTCTTTTGTGAGAACTTTGATGCTGGTCTTTTTCTGTTCCGTTTCGTTTTTCCAGAGAAAATCTGGCAGGAAGAGCGTGGCGGCTAAAACGGCCTTGTCCTCGGAGACAAAGGAACCCTTACCTTTGCGCTTGCGGATCAAGCCCAGCTGCTCCAGTTCGGTAAGCGCTTGACGGATGACTGTGCGGCTGACCTGCAGCTTGCCGCAGAGCTCAATCTCGCTCGGCAGCTTTTCATTCGGCAATAATTCACCGCGCTCGATGCTGGCCTGAATCAGCTCTTTTACCTGAAGATAGTATGGTTTCTTGCTATTTAGGTCAATGCTTCCTAATTCCCCCACATCATCTCGCTTTCATTGGGTTTCAATTAAGTTTCGATTATGTTTGACGAGTAGATTATAACTGAAAAGGATCAAATTGGTATAGAAAAATATGTACAATTCTTATCCTGCTTGTTTTTTTCGTTGTGAAAATGCACTAGGAATGATGGATGCAGGAATATCAGTCGCTCGGCTATCGCCAAGCGCTGGGCAGCACCGCTGCTGTTATCGCAGAAAGCCGCGAGCCCAGAACGAAGGAAAAAAAGGTAGAATCGGACTAATCCAAAGAGGTTACCATGATTGCTAAAGCTATTGCCCATCCGAACATTGCCTTTATCAAATACTGGGGAAACCGCGACGCACGCTTGAGACTACCCCTGACCGGTTCTTTTTCGATGGCGCTGGATGGGCTCGGAACCCGTACGCGCGTGGAATTTGATGCCGATTTCCCGGCGGACAGTTTTGCTCTAAATGGGGAGGAGCAGCAGGATGAGACCCTGGCGCGCGTTTCCGGCTTCCTGGACCGCGTGCGGGAACTTTCCTCCATCAAGCTCTTCGCGCGCGTGGAAAGCGAGAATAACTTCCCGACTGGGGCTGGAATTGCTTCCTCCGCCTCGGCTTTTGCCGCGCTCGCGCTGGCAGCCAGTACAGCCGCGGGCTTGGACCTGAACGCACAGGAATTATCCGCCCTGGCGCGGCGGGGTTCGGGTTCCGCCTGCCGGTCGGTGCCGGGGGGCTTTGCGGAATGGCTGCCCGGCAGCAGCGACGCGGACAGTTACGCGGTGCAGGTGGCCCCACCGGATTACTGGGACCTGGTGGACGCGATTGCGATTTTGCACCCGGGGCAAAAGGAGATTGGTTCAACAGAGGGGCACGCGCTGGCCGGCACTTCACCACTGAACGCCCTGCGCGTCGCCGGAAATCCTGAACGGCTGGTGGAGTGCCGCCTGGCACTCTTGGGCAGGGATTTTGAGCGCCTGGCGCGCGTGGTCGAAGCCGACTCGCATTGGATGCACGCGGTGATGCGCACCAGCTCGCCGCCGCTTTTCTACTGGACTGCGAATACCGAAACTATTTTGTGGCACGTGCTGACCTGGCGCAAGCAGGGGCACGCAGTTTGCGCGACAGTGGACGCCGGACCTAACGTGCACGTCATTACGACCCAAGATGAAAAGCCGTGGGTAGAAGCCAGTCTGCGCGCTCTGCCGGGCGTGCAGGAAGTACTTTGCGCGGGTCCGGGCGCTGGGGTAAGGCTGATCGCAGATTGTTAATATCAAGAGTGATGTAAAGAGCGCTGATTTCAAAGCTTTATCGCGGCGGGATTGGGAGAAATGCTGCCTGTGTTGATTGTTGGGAAGAATAATTTGGCAATATTCCCATCAGAGTTCTGAGAAATTTCCGTACTCTTGGAGAACAAACTATCAGGAGAGGAAAAACCATCTTCCTCTCCTGATAGAACTCTAATTCTTTGAAACTGCTTGTCTTCGTGTCAGGTTATTTCACAACAAATGGTAGATGAAGGAGGATTCCGAATTCGTACGCCCCCATATCGCAGATTTTCGTCCCATTGACATCTCCATCAAGTGGACGGATAAAACCGCGCTGATCGGTCGGCGGGCAGATGATTGGGCTGCCAGAGTCAATGGCGGGGCTGCCAGGACCAAGTGCATGCGTCAGCGTGAAGCCGCCGTTATCTGCAAGCACCTGCAAACGTGGGTCAAGATTGATATTACCCGTGCCACCCCAATCCTCATCACCCTGGATATCACTGAAGTTGATATCCACTGAGCCGCCGACGGAGATGTACATTTGGTCTGGTGTGTTCCCCCAGAGGATTGAATTCGTAATTGTGGGGCTGCTTTGATAATTTATGATAGCGCCGCCAACACTTAGCGTAGAAACATTTCCAAAAAAAGTGACATTCACCAAGGCTGGGCTAGAGTAATTGTTATACAACCCGCCTGCTTCATTCGCAGTGTTTTCGGAAAATGTGACATTTGTAAGTGAGGTGATGTTGTCATAATTGCTGCACCACCCGCCGCCTTTCGTGGCTGTGTTTTCAAAAAAAGTGACGTTCGTCAGGTTGGTGTTGGAGTCAATTGAGTATATACCACCGCCATAATTAGCTGAGTTTCCGGAAAAGGAAACATCCAACAGTGAGACTTCGCTTGATATACTGCACATCCCACCGCCGGAATCAGCTGAGTTCCCGGAAAAGGTGGAATTTGAGAGTATTAGGCTGCTTTCCTCGTTGTAAATTCCCCCGCCACCAGAAAAGGCCGTATTATCAGAAAAGGTCGAATTTGACAGTATTGGGCTGCTTGCGCCATTGTACAGCCCCGCGCCGTAAGAAGCTGAGTTCCCGGAAAAGACAACTTCCGTTAAGTTGGGGCTGCTTAACGCGTTGTACATCCCGCCGCCTGAATATTGGGATATGTTCGCGTCGAAAGTAACCATACTCAGTATGGGGTTGCTCTGGTAGTTAAACATCCCAGCTCCATAGCCGTACGAAGCGCCTGAGGTGAAGTTTCCAGAAAAAGTAACATTTGTGAGCGTCGGATCGCTATTCATGTTGTACATCCCACCGCCACTTTCCGCTGAGTTAGCGATGAAATTGACATCGGTCAATGTGGCATTGCTGCTTGAAACATTCAACATCCCGCCGCCTTCATAAGCTGCATTGCCAGAGAAGCTTATGTTCGTCAGCGTTGGGCTGCTTGTGGTGTTGTACATACCGGCGCCGTTCAATGCAGTGTTTCCTGAAATGATGATGTTTGCCAGCGTCGGGCTGCCGGCATCATTAAACACCCCGGCGCCAGCATTTTGCGGGTAGCCGCCATCCATCGTGTATCCATTGATAATCGTGAACCCATCCAGAACAGCGCTGGCATCCACTCCACTGCCGGTCACCACATGTCGGCTGTTGTCCGTGTTGTCCCCTTCCATCCCAATATTTCCGCTTAATGTCGTGACGTTTGTTTCCCAATCGCGTTCATCCCAGTTCCCGCCGGCAGCTGGAAAACCTCCGTAGATGGCCACGCCGGATTCCAGGGCGAAGGTCGCATCGCGGTTTGAATCAGTCGTCGGGAAATAGGTTCCGGCTGCCACCCATATCTGATCTCCAGTCTCTGCGATAGATAGAGCATGTTGTAAGTCACAAGCGTCGTCCCAGGTTGCGCAGGATCCGCTTCCCCCTGGTTTGACATTTAAGATCGCGCTTTGAATTTGAGATGAGGACGCGCGATTCACAAAGGAAGTGAGCCCCAGTAAAGCTATTAAGCAAATTGAAATCACCTTCAAGGTTTTCATTCTGGTTTCCTCCTTAAATTTACGATAACAGATGTTGACTGTTTAATCTTACACCTGACCTACCCTTTTATGGCAAAGTTAGTTTTCTGAGGGCGTCTTTTGGTGGAAAAACCATTGAATTCAAAAGTTGTACCTGACCACCTTATCACGTTGCCTGGTGAATAGCCTTCCAGACCATCGACGCACCAATACCTGCGCTGGTTTCCTCTGAACAGTCGTCTGAGCAGGAGGAAGAGCTGAACGTTTTGAGTATCTACAATATCGACCCGCAACCAGTGCCCAAGCACCGGGTAGTGTTAACCAAAAAAAAGCATAGCGGCATCATGGGCAAGGCCAGCCGCTGTCTACGCCTGTTTCTGAAACGTCCTGCCGGCCGTCCCGGCAATAATTCCCAACAAAGCGAATCGCGCCCGGGTAATGCGCGCGGATGACATGCTCGTACCAAGACATTTCCCCGTCCAGTTCGCCAGCGTGCACGCATCTGCCCGCGGATTGGGTGTTGTTGCAGTCCATCCAGTCCGGGTCCCATTCGCAAAAATCAATAGAAGGGAACCAGTTGAGCCCATTCGAAGCTGAGCCGCAGGCTGGCAGCGAGCCGCGCTTCCACGCTGCCCAATCCGGGTTCTTGCCTTCCAGCGCGTCGGGCACCTGGTTGATGTGGTAGAGCGCCCAATCCAGGTTGTGGTACCACTCGTGAATGAGCGGTTCGTAGACCGATTTGCCGTCAATGATGATGCTGTTGCAAGCGGGGCCGTACTGGATATTGGCGTATCCCGCGCCGTGAATGCTCATCTCCCCGTAGGAGCCGCCGCAGGCAAAAGCCAGGTTGAGGTTCTGTTCGCGGTCGGTCACTCCTGTGACCACATAAACGAAATCCGTGTCCACGCCGACGTAGGGATTCAGCAGTTCGTCGTCCACCTCAAAGGGACCAAAAACGAAATCAGGCGCGACGAAGCCGGCGTAGTCGATTGGCAGCTCGGTGAATGAAATCTGCAGTTCCAGGTCGCCTTCGCTCCACTCGTACACCTTCTCCGCGACAAGCCGCATGTCCTGCTCAATGGCTGCCACTTCCTCAGGCGTCAGCGTAATCTCCAGGCAGACGTGGTGCGCGTAGCCGGCATACTCAGGGTCATTTATCCGCGCGGGGGGGATGCCTGTCATCGGGGCAGGCGGGTCAAAGTCTTCCCAGGCGCACTGGCAGTCTCCGCACTTCTTGCCGAAGCAAACATTGCCGCTGGCGAAATCGTTGCCAGCCAGGCAGGTGCGCACCGGGTTCAGGATGAAAACCTGAAATTTGGCTTTGGAAGGGTAATGGGATAGTGATTTGTCATTCGCGGTGGGGGTTACAGTGGAAGTGGGGGTCGCGGCAGCCTCTGAGGGCGTTATTTTTGGGCTTACTTCTGTCACGACCGGAAAGTTGCAGGCAGCCAGCAAAACGAGCAGAAGGAAGGTGATGGCACAAATTTTCTTCATACGGCACCTGATATATCACATTGGTGAAAAACTGACGCGGAAAGCGCGGGAGGACGCTTTTATTATAGTCTTTCTTCCCTCACAAATTACTTCAGATTTTCCGGGGCAGCGCTGACACCTATTCCTCAGATTAAAATAAAAACCCGGACAGGGATTTGTCCGGGTTCAGAGAAAACAAGGAAGCCTATTTCATGCCCGCGAACTGCTTGTAGTAATCGATGATGTCGCTAAGAGTTTTGGGCAGGAGCGCATAGAACGCTGTGGCATCCACGACTTCCTGCAGCGGGACATGCTCAGTGATAGAGTGCGCGAAAACCTCGTTGCCAGGGCCAAAACCAATCGAAGGGATGTTGGCTTTACCCGCCCAATAGGTCCCATTGGTGGAAAAATCCCAGGTTCCAGAGGGGCGGCTGACCCCCCAGAGGTCTTTAATAGTGCGCTGTCCCGCTTGCACGAAAGGATGCGACTCCTCCGCGAACCAGGCTGGGAAAAATTTATCCAGCGGGAAGGTGAAGCCTGTGTAGGAGGGAGTGTCGTAATACAACTCCTCAACGGTGATTTCATCCTGCATGTAATCAGCAATCAAACCCCGAACTGTCTTCAAAGCAGCTTCGCGGGATTCGCTGAGAGTGACGCGGTGGTCAAGGAAAATCGTAAACAGGTTGGGGACGGCATTGAGCGAATTCGTACGGGCAAAAGCGTCAGTGACGGTGATGGACGCGTGGCCAAGGACGGGGTGGCTGAACATGCCAAAACGCATGCGCCTGTCCAGCTCCTGAATTTCGGAGATGAGCGCATGCATCTTATAGACCGCGTTATCACCCAGGTAGTGCGTGGCGGCGTGCGCCGAGCGGCCTGTGGCGACAATTTTCAACTCGATGCGGCCTTTGTGCCCGCGGTAGACGTTCATCCTGGTCGGTTCGCCGATGACGACAAAATCAGGTCGGACGCCGGGGTCTACATCCACGAAGGCGTTCGGCGCGATGCCGTCGCACCATTCTTCCATATTACCGAAATAATAGACGGTGTACCCATCCAGAAGGCCGAGGTCCCTGGCGATTGCCAGGCCGTAAATCATCCCCGGGGTGCTGCCTTTTTCGTCGCAAGCTCCGCGGGCATAAAAGTTGCCATCTTCCACCTTGCCAACAAATGGATCCCATTCCCAATTGCTGATATCGCCAACGCCAACTGTGTCGATGTGTGAGTCGTACAGCAAAACGCGCGGACCGCTGCCGATGCGGCCAAAGGTGTTGCCCATTTTATCGAAGCGCACTTCTTCAAAGCCCAGCTTGACCATCTCGGCCTGAATGCGTTCTCCGACGGGTCCGATGAGAGAGTCCATCGAGGGGATGGCGCAGATATCGCGCAGGAACTGGATAATGTCATTTTTATTTTGTTCTACTCTGGTTTTGATTTCCTGAACAATATTCATGGGTGACGCCGCTCCTTAATTCGTAAACGCTCGGGCAAAAAATCGATCAAAGCAACAAATCCGCTTCCTGTCAAATTTCCAGGTGAGGCAGCCGAAAGTTCACCAGCCGTGCGCCTATGATAACATACAAACCCCCTCTGGCAATCCAATGCGTGATTTTTGCGCGTGGCCTGCTTTCATCCTGCGGAAAATTGAGCTGAGCTGAGACCCCTCCACTGTGCGGGTAAATCCATCCAACAAAAAGGGCGGGTTTTCGCCCGCCCAACAAATGGACTGCCCAAAAAATCAGGACATGGTCAGCGCCATGACCGCTTTCTGCGCGTGAAGGCGGTTTTCCGCTTCGTCAAATACCACGGAGTGCGGTCCGTCCAGCACAGCATCGGTTACCTCAATGTTGCGGTCGGCGGGCAAGGGGTGCATGTAGATGGCATCTTCTTTTGCCAGGCCTAGGCGGCGCTCGTCCATGAGCCAGGACTTGTAGGAATCCTGGATGCGCTTGCCTTCCACGCCATCCGCGGTGGTGAGCAGCGGACCCCAGGATTTGGCGTAGATGATATCGGCGCCTTTCATGCCCTCGTCCATATCGTGCACGATTTCAAAGGATGTGCCGGCTTTTTTGGCTTCATCGCGCGCCTGCTGCTCGATTTCCGGCATCAGCCTGAATTCCGGCGGATAGGACAGCGTGACATCCATCCCAAAGCGCGGCATTTGCAGGATGAGCGACTGCGGGACAGAAACAGGCTTGAGGTACGAAGCCGCATACGCCCAGGAGACCACAATCTTCTTTTTGCGCAGGTCTCGGCCCTTTTTCTCCATAATCGTCATCAGGTCCGCAAGGCACTGGAAGGGGTGGTAGATATCGCACTGCATGTTCAGGACAGGCACGCGCGAGGCTTTGGCGACCGCGTTGATGTAGGCGTTGCCGACTTCCCAGTCGCAGTGGCGGATGGCGATGCCGTCGTAGTAGCGCCCGAAGATTTCCCCGATTTCCTTGGGGGTATCTCCGTGCGCGATTTGCGTGGATTTGCTTTCAATGAAGCCCGCGTGCCCGCCTAGTTGGGAAATGCCGGCTTCGAAGGAGCCGCGCGTGCGGGTGCTGCTGAAAAAGAAAAGCATCGCCAGCACTTTGTCGCGTAGGTACGCGTGGGGT
>CAZPWL010000066.1:0-10001 GCA_964590535.1 uncultured Anaerolineaceae bacterium | reverse complement strand
CGGGTAAATCTGATAGATTACGCCGTCCCGCCACCAATCTTGGTTTTTGTTCATGCTATCCTCCGGGCTATACGTAAATTATACATGCATAACGGTCGACTCTCAGCGAAACGCTGAGCGCGTTTCTTGCATTTAATGGAAAACATGTTACACTAATGACATCAATTAATGCGATACTTTTCTGATTTGAAAAGTGGGAGCTTCCCACTTTTCTTTGTATCAGGAAGGATTTTATTGGATAGAACGGATTTTTGGAGTAGGAAAAGATGAAAAGCGAGTTTGCCTTAGCCTTCAATGAGGTTCTGGAAGAGAAGCAGCTGCCGCGCGAAATAATCATGAGCGCGCTTGAAAACGCGATGATAGCCGCGTATCGCAAAGCTGTCGGAGCTTCCGCTGCCCAAAGCGTTACAGTGGAAATCGACATGGACAAGGGCTCAGTGAAGGTCTTTGCTGAAAAAGAAGTTGCTGAATCGATTATTGACGCGCGGACTGAAGTGCTCTTGGCTGAAGCACGCGCAATTAATCCGGATGCGCAGATTGGCGATCTCGTCATGGTGGAATCCACCCCCGATGACTTCGGTCGTATTGCCGCCTCAACAGCGCGCCAGGCCATCCAACAGAAAATTCGCGACGCGGAAAAGAGCCAGCAATTCGAGTTCTTCAGCCGCCAGGTTGGTGAAATCATCAGCGGCGTTCTGCAGGCAGTCAACCGCATGCAGGCGACCATTGGGCTTGACCTGAAAGCCGAAGGCACGATGCTGCGTAAGGACATGATCCCCGGCGAGCGTTTCCGCATGCACGAACGCATCCGCGCTTATGTATACGAAGTGAAAGACACTCCCAAGGGTCTGCAGATTATGCTCTCCCACACCCACCGCAACTTCTTGCGCCGATTGCTCGAGAACGAAGTACCCGAGATTTATCACGGTATTGTCGAAATTCGTTCCATCGCCCGCGAGCCGGGTCAGCGCGCCAAGGTGGCTGTTTCCGCGACCCAGATGGGGATCGACCCGGTAGGCGCTTGCGTCGGTCAGAAGGGTGTGCGCATCCAGGCAATTGTTAACGAGTTGCATGGAGAGAAAATTGACGTGATTGAGTGGAAGAGCGACCCCGCGGCGTACATCGAAAAAGCGATCAGCCCGGCTAAACCGGTCACCGGTGTCTATCTCAGCCTGGCGACTTCAGAAAACAAAACCGCGACCGTGGTTGTGCCGGAAGATCAATTGAGCCTGGCCATCGGCAAAGAAGGACAGAACGCCCGCCTGGCAGCCAAGCTGACCGGATGGCGCATCGACATTATGAGTGTGCCCGAGGCGGCTTCACGCGCGCTGATGAAACTGCGCGCAGACCCCTCGCTGACGGATTTGGCCGAGCAGGAAGCCGAAACCATGGCCCGCATCACCGACATCCTCAAGAAAAAAGAGGAAGGCAAAGCGGTAGCGCCAGAGGAAAACACCCTGATGGCGCGCTTTGTAGACCGCGTGGAAAAACGCGGCGAAGCTGACCGCAAACAGGAAGACGCCGCTGCCCAGGCAGAATTGAAAGCGCTGCGCGCATCTATTGATCCGCGCGCGTTTGAAATGCCCATTCTGGACGTGCCGCTCAAGGAACACATCCTGGCTATCTTGCAGGAAGCTGGCATGGAAAGCTTTGGCGACCTGATGCTGCAGGTGAAGCTGGACCCGGATAAGATTCTCTCCCTCAACGGCATAGGCCCCAAGGCAATGGAAGAAATTCAAGCGCTGGTTCAGACCTACCAGTTCCCAGTAATCGAAACCGTGCCTGAACCGGTAGTGGAAGAAGTCCCGGCGGAGCCGGAACCTGTTGCGGCTGCTGTTGTTGAAGATGGCGCTGAGGCGGCTGCAAGCGCAGTGGAAGCTGAAGCTGTTGAAGCCCCTGCTGATGAAACAGTGGAAACACCGGCAGTCGTGGAAGTACCCGCAGCCGAGGAAAAGAGCTTTGAAGAGCTCTTCAAACTGGAATCCCTGCGCCGTGAAGAAAAAGCCCGCGACGTTGTGCCGGAGGACGAAGAATCCGGTGAACTGAAGCAAGACAAGAAGGGCAAAGGCAAGAAGAAAAAGGGTTATACTGTGGAGTACGACCCAGACAAAGAAGAAGAAATCGTCCGTTACAAGCATAAGAAAGACGGCGACTGGACCGAGGACTGGTAAACAAGCAGTAGTAGACCAAGCAGATAAAGGTGGCAGCTAAAAGCAAACGCAAACCAAAGCATATCCCGCAGCGCACCTGCGTAGGATGCCGTGAGGTAATGCCGAAACGGAATTTGATTCGTTTGGTACGAACGGAACAAGGTGTGTTGGTGGACCCGACAGGTAAGCTGGCCGGCAGAGGAGCATATCTTCACGATGCGAAATCCTGCTGGCTAAAAGGACTGAAAGGTCCGCTTGCCAATGCGCTGCGGACTGCGCTTTCTGAGCAAGAAATGGTCGCATTGACCGCCTATATGGAAACCCTGCCAGCGGAGACAGATGAAAGAACAGTCTCCGCTGACAGAGAGAGCGTTGAGTAAGGAAAACCTTATGTAACGCTTCTTCCTGTCAGGCTCAGTAAACCATGCGCTGTGTGCCGCCAACCTGAGAATTAACCATGGAGGTGGATTATGAGCAATGACGGGAAAAAGGACGTTACACTCCCCTATAGTTTAAGTGTACGTGATTTGGCCGCGGAATTAAATGCCAGCCCGGTACAGGTTATTAAGATCCTGATGTCCAATGGTGTAATGGCAAGCATCAACCAAACCGTGGATTTTGACACAGCCGCGGTGGTAGCCACTGAATTGGGTTTTACGCCTCAGCTGCAGAAGGAAGAAATCCTGGTTGAGGAAACCGGTGAGATTCCGCTCTGGCGTCAGGTCATCATGGGTGAAGACCCCAGCAAACTCGAAAACCGACCACCTGTAATTACCATTCTGGGCCATGTGGACCATGGGAAGACCACTTTGCTGGACGCGGTGCGTCACACGAACGTGGCCGGCGGCGAAGCCGGCGGTATTACCCAGCATATCGGCGCGTATCAGGTGATGCACAAGAACCGCCTGGTTACCTTTCTGGATACCCCCGGGCACGCGGCGTTTTCGTCCATGCGCGCGCGCGGCGCGAAAGGCGCAGATATCGTCATTCTGGTTGTAGCAGCTGATGACGGCGTGCAGCCGCAGACCAAAGAAGCGGTGAACCATGCCAAAGCTGCCCAGGTGCCGATTGTCGTCGCGCTCAATAAAATCGACAAAGCGGATGCCAACCCCGACCTGGTCAAGCGTCAGCTTGCCGATATCGGGCTGCAGCCCGACGAGTGGGAAGGCGATACCTTCGTGGTACCGGTCTCCGCGAAAACGCGCAAAGGCTTGGAAGACCTTCTAGAAACCATCTTGCTGGTTGCGGATAATATGGTCATCAAAGCGAACCCCAAGGGTGCCTGTATCGGCACGGTGGTCGAAGCGAAACTGGACAAAACCACAGGCCCCATGGCAACCCTTTTAGTGCAGAACGGAACCTTAAAGGTCGGCGGCGTGGTGGTGGCAGGTGAAAGCTACGGAAAAGTTAAGGCTATGTTTGACCAGCGCAACAAGCGCATCGAAAAAGCCCCGCCCTCCACACCCGTTGTGGTAATGGGCTTGGATCACCTCCCGGATGCCGGGGACCTTTTTCAGGTGGTTGAAAATGAACGTGAAGCGCGCGCGATCGTCGAAGGACGAAAAGTGGAGCGCGAAGCCAAACGCAATATGAAGCGCGCCACCCTTGAGGAATTGTTCGCCAAGGTGAAATCCGGTGAAGCCAGGGAATTGCGTCTGATTTTAAAGGCGGATGTACGCGGCTCGCTGGAACCCATTGTGAATTCCCTGGAAGATCTGGGTAAGAAAGAAAAAGACATTTCCATCCAGGTGCTGCACTCGGAAACAGGAAATGTGACCGAGTCCGATGTCGCTCTAGCGGCAGCCTCCAACGCGGTTATCCTTGGGTTCAACGTAGACGTGGACCCGAATACCCGCCATATGGCCGAAGCCGAAGGCGTCTCCATCCGGGTTTATAAGATTATCTACCGCATGCTGGAAGACGTCGAAAAGGCGCTCAAGGGCTTGCTTGAACCGGAACTGGTGGAAAAAGTAATCGGTATTGCCCAGGTGCTGGCGACCTTCAAAGTTTCCAAAGCTGGAATTGCGGCAGGCTGCCGGGTGATGAATGGTGAGATCCGTCGCAATGCCAGTGTGCGCGTGATGCGCGCCGGCGCTCAAATTTTTACCGGAGAAATATCCTCACTCAAGCGTGAAAAAGAAGATGTGCGCGACGTGCGCGAGGGTATGGAGTGCGGTATTTCAATCAAGAATTTTGAAGACTACGAGATTGGTGATACCATCGAGAGCTTCATTATGGAGAAATTTGGCGGTTAAGCCAGCCAAACTTCTCGCAAAGGAGGAAAGATGCCTACACCGCTGCGAATGAAACGCATTAATGACCGCGTCAGGGAGGTTTTATCGCTGACGCTGTTGAACAAAATTGAGGACCCGCGATTGACAGGTGTGAATATCACCGATGTCAAAGTGGACAGGGAGTTGGACTTCGCGAATATTTACGTGTCCGCCCCGGAAGGGCGCGAGCGTGAACGTGAAGTTCTCCAGGCGCTTAATCATGCGCGCGGCTTTTTGAAGTTTGAACTCGCCAACGAAATTGACTTGCGCGTGATGCCCAGACTGCGTTTCTTTTGGGACCCAACCCCTGAACGGGCGGACCGGATTGACACGCTTTTGGCGCAGCTGCGCGATGAAAGCGAACCAACCGACGGGATTACTGACGATGTGGAAGACCAGGACAGCGATGACTGATACGATTGACCTGGAAATTCGAGAGCTGCTGCAAAACGCGCGCTCGATTGTTATTGTTTCGCACATCCGGCCAGACGCTGACGCGGTGGGCTCGCTGCTTGGCTTGGGGCTGCCTCTGCTCGCGGCTGGCAAGCAGGTACAGCTGGTCTTGCAGGATGGGCTGCCCGAAAAGTACGCCTTCCTGCCCGGAGCGGATAGGGTTGAGCGTTCAATACAGAGCGGTTTTGATACGCTGATTACCGTGGATTGCAGCGACCTGAAGCGCACAGGCAGTGTATTGGCTGGGCTGCCTGCCCCCGATTTGAATATTGATCATCACCAAACCAACGTGAACTTCGGAAGAATTAACCTTGTGGAAGCTGAGGCATCCGCCACCGCGCTCGTCTTAGCTGAACATCTTCCGATGTGGGGCTTGATGACAGATGCCGGCGCGGCACAGTGCCTGCTGGCTGGTATCCTGGGCGATACCATTGGTTTCCGCACTTCCGGAACAGACTCAAAAACGCTGCGGGTCGCCGCTGATCTGATGGACAAAGGCGCCAATTTGCCGCTGGTGTACCGTCAGACCTTGCTTTCGCGTTCTATCCCTGAACTGCGTTATTGGGGTCAAGGTCTCACAAAAATTCAACACGAAGGTCCATTGCTTTGGTCCGTGCTGACACTTGATGATAGAATTAAAGCCGTCTATCCCGAAAACGACGATGCTGATCTGATTAATTTGCTTTCCTCAGTTTCTGGGCTTCTGGTTGTGGTATTATTTATTCAACAAGCGCCAGGCCGGGTAAAAGTTAGTTGGCGGTCTGCAGAGGGTATTGATGTATCTACCATCGCGTTTGAATTTGGGGGCGGGGGGCATTCCGCAGCCGCTGGAGCGGATGTGGAGGGCTCTCTGGACGAGGTCGTTGGGCAGGTCTTAAAAAGAACAAAACAACTCCTGGCTGATTTCTAATCCGGGATACTCTTTAACCAAGTGAGATTACTATGTCTGATGAAATGATGGAAGGCAGAGAAAACCTTGCCAACAGCGTGTCTGGTGTGTTGGTCGTGGATAAGCCGGTTGGCTTATCCTCACATGATGTCGTGCAGATCATCCGGAACGGCACAAAAATTCGCCGAGCCGGCCATACTGGCACGCTTGATCCGCGCGCCAGCGGGGTGCTTGTTGTCTTGCTGGGTCCGGCTGTACGCCTGAGCGAGTATGTGTCCGCCTCGGAAAAGCGCTACCAGGCTGTCATCGAGTTGGGAATTACCACTGATACCTACGACCTGGAAGGTAAAATCACGCGCCGCTCCCCCGTGGATATCAGCTACGAAGAATTCGAAGTAGCCCTGCAAGGTTTCATTGGTGAATTTGAACAGAAACCCCCGGCTTACTCCGCCATCAAAGTAAAAGGTGAAAAAGCCTACGAAATTGCCCGGCGCGGTGAAGAGGTGGACCTTGAACCCCGCATGATCCAGGTGCACGAACTGGAACTACTGGATTGGGACCCGCCTGAGGCAGTGGTGGACATTCAATGTTCATCGGGTACCTATGTGCGCTCCCTGGCGCACGACCTGGGCGAAAAGCTTGGCTGCGGCGCCACGCTCACCGGCTTGCGCCGGACAAAAAATGGCCGCTTTGGCTTGCGCGATGCTGTTTCCTTACGCAAACTGCAGGAAGCTTTTTCCAACGGGGACTGGTATCAGTATCTCATCCCAGCCGCGGAAGCGCTGGGCGATTGGTACACAGTCGAACTTAGTGTGGAGCAGGTGGATGAAGTGCGCCACGACCACCGCGTGGCGGCCAGGGAAGTTGTGGAACCAGGCAAATGGGCGCGCGCGGTCAGCCAGGAAGGTGAACTTGTGGCCTTGGTGGAATATGACAGCGCGGCAAACGAATGGCAGCCCCGCAAAGTGTTCTTCCTTTGAAGCTTTGAGTGCGAGTTAAAGATAACCCTTACTTGGCGTGCTGCCAAAAAGGGTTATTTTTTTGACCTGAGTATTGAGGACAACTTGACCGAATTTTTCGATAACTGGCCGGAAAGGAGAATGCAACCCGCGTGGATTACCATCGGTAATTTTGATGGGCTTCACCTCGGGCATCAAGCTTTGCTCACGAAGTTAAAGCTGGATGCCGCCCAGGCTGGGTGTCCGTCCGCGATGATTACCTTCCAGCCTCACCCGCGGGTCATGCTGCAGAATATCAGCGGGCCTTTTTACCTGGCATGTGAAGCTGAAAAGCGGATTCTGCTGGCGGAAAGCGGTCTTGACTTTGTGTTCACTTTGCCCTTCAACCACGCACTTGCGAGCCTGAGCGCCGCCCAATTCTTTGGGCTCCTACGCGGTCGTCTGGATGTGCGCGGTCTGACCGTCAGCGAGAACTTCGCGTTGGGCAGAGCCCGCTCCGGGACGCTTGAGCAAATCCGAATTGTTTGCGCGGAAAACGGCATCACTCTGGATGTGTTGCCTGCTTTTTGCCTGGACGGAAAACCGGTATCCTCGGGCAGAGTGCGCGAAGCGCTGGAAGCCGGCGATGTGCGTGAAGCAGCCCGATTGCTCGGTCATCCCTACTTTGTGAAGAGCAAAGTGGTGGAAGGCAAACATCTGGGCTCCAAATTGGGCTTTCCGACCGCGAATCAGGTGGTGCATCCCCAAAAAATCCTGCCGCGCTACGGTGTCTACGCCACGCGCGCCAGTTTTAACGGAGAAAAATTGTTGGGTGTGACCAGCGTAGGCGTTCGTCCGACCTTCGAAAACACCACCCAGCCGAATATCGAGACCCTGCTGTTGGATTTTGATGATAATATCTACCACGAGGAACTCACCGTCGAATTCATAGAACGCTTGCGGGGCGAAATCAAATTTGAGCGGGTGGAAGACCTTATCCTGCAAATAGAACAGGATAAACATGACGCCAGGAGAATACTGACCCATGAACCTTTCCAGGAGAATTTATCGGCTTAGTCCCAGCCAGCTAAGCGCGGAAACTATCGCGGTCACCTTCGCGAAGACTTCGCGCTCGCCGGAACCTTTTGACAAGATTGCCGCTGAATTGGACGCGGAGAAATCCTCTAAGTTCAGCGAGAAATGGATTGTCGGTTACGGACATTCCAGCGTGGCGGAACATGCCGTCTTGCATCTTGCGCTAGAAAACATCTCCCGCCTGGCTATCGAAACGCTCGAAAGTAACCGCCTGGCTTCCTATACAGAAAAATCCACCCGCTACCAGGAATGGAATCCAGACGCCTGGGTGCTTCCACCCGAAATCGCCGGTTACCACGTTAAAGAAAAATACCGCTTCGTGATGCAATTGCTCTTTCAGGGATACGCGGATGCGATGGTCGCGCTGCGCTCCTGGAGCGAAAACGCCACCGAGCGGCTGCCCGACGAGAGCGAAAAAGCCTGGCAGAATCGCGCCCGCGTGAAAGCGGTGGACGTCGCAAGGTTCTTCCTGCCTGCCGCCTCCATGGCGAATGTAGGCGTTACGATTAACGCCCGTGCGCTGGAATACGCGATAAAGAAGCTGCTCAGTTCCGAACTGGAAGAAGTGCGCCAGATTGGGTACGAAGTCAAGGCAGTAGCGACCCAAGAGCTTCCCACGCTCGTCAAGTACGCCAACCCGATAGAAAGCCTGACCGGCATTCGTTCTCGTATTCGCGAGGAAGCCGGATGGATTTTCGGGGAGTCTGCAGGGAGTTGGTGCCAATTGCTTGGCGCGGAACCCGCCGGCGAAGACCAGGTGCTTGCCGCCGCGCTGATGCGTTTCAGCGAAAAGAGCCACGCGGAATGCCTGGCGCATCTCCTTGGCTTGGGCGCGCAGGAAAAAGCTGCTCTTGCGCGGAGCCTGTTTGCGCAGTTGGGCGATTTTGACGTTCCTCTGCGGGAGCTTGAGTACGCCAACTACGACTTTGAGCTTGTTATGGACCAGGGAGCTTACTTCGAGTTTAAACGCCACCGCATGATGACCCAAACCCCACAGGCTCTTACTACGCGGCTGGGTTACGCCATCCCCAAAGCGATGAGCCAGGCTGGCGTGGAAGGTCTTTATCGGCAAGCGATGGAAAAGGCTGCCGAAGTGTATGAAGAGCTGCGGGAATCGCAGCCGGAAGCCGCAGCTTATGTTGTCCCTAATGGATACAATCGGCGCGTGCTTTGCCGCTTAAACCTGCGCGAATTATTTCACTTCACCAAACTGCGCGCGAGCGAGAATGCCCATTTTTCCATCCGGCGCGTCGCTCTGCGCATGGCCGAATTGGCAGCGGAGACACACCCCAACTTCTGCGCCTGGCTGTGCCTCCCAGCAGGGGAAGACGCGCAGTCCGTCAGCGAAGCGTATTTTTCGGAACTTGATGTGAGGCCGGGAAGCGGCAGATGAGAATATGCTGAGGAAGGCTGTTTTTATCCGCGGGCGGTGGAGAATCAGCGTTAGTTTCAGGTAAAATTACCGCATATTATGAAAGGAAAATCCAATGAAACATAAAATCCTCCTTTTCGTAAGCATTTTACTGGCAGCAGCACTTCTTCTGAGCGCTTGCGGCACGAAGGAAGAAGGCAGCTCTATTAACCTCCCTGCTGTGTCTGTCGCAGAAAGCACTGAAACCAGCGCCGCGCAAAACCAGCCGTCAGGAACGTATCCCGCGGGTAATGCTGCCCAATCGGCCAGCGCTGCTTATCCGGCTGCGGTGAGCGCCGCCGCGCTCGGTGAAGCGGACGTGGAAGCATTGCTATTGGAAAAATTAGGTGGACACCACGCCTTGGACTGGCTGCTGCAGTTTGACAAAACCTACGCGGAGTGGGACCAACTTCTGAGCGACCATCACGGGGTCACTTTTACCGCGCAGGAAAAAGAAGCGGTAATAAACTACCTGATGAACCATTAATCACTGCCTTACAAATAGAAAGCCCGCCTTAGAGCGGGCTGTTTTTTTTGAGAAATGTAAGAACGACTGGTAAAACGGAATTTTGGGTATACAATTATTATGGCGTGATATGGGCGCCAAATACAGCACAACAATTATTAGATTGGAGCAGGTATGGAAACGCATTTTTACCTATCATTACTTCCCGAAGCCTTAATCGTTTCGATGTTGAGCCCGGAAGAATTCGGCACTTATTACGCGGTCGGGTCTGCCAAAAAGTCCCGGGGTCAGGCGATGTTCTTTGAAGTAGACCCCAGCTTCAGGAA
>CAZPWL010000065.1:0-10454 GCA_964590535.1 uncultured Anaerolineaceae bacterium | reverse complement strand
ATTTGCGGATTTTGAACATACCTACTCAGGTGTTCTATGGTCGTTTTACATTGGGGTGCCTTACATACTGGAAGATCCAATCAAACGGCAAATGCCGCAATGGATTGGCAATAAAGGTCGAATGAGCATACAAAACCAATCGGCCTGATTGATTCAACGAGTTATGTGCTGAAGCTCGAGCAACAGTTAACAAAGAAGCAATTGAGGTGTAAGCCCATCCGGGCAACCCGGCTTGTCAGCTGAGATTGTGGGGTCTGCTTCGGTACTCAAACAGGAAACAATAGGAGCTTATGAAAGGTACTGAAGGTCTTCAAATTGTGGGAATGGATGTCGAGGAATCAATTGGCATCCTCAATAAAGCTTTTGCCGATGAATGGTTGGCGTATTACAGAAAGAATGCAAACGAAATTTGGCTATATAATCGTAGAGTGTCTGGGCAGTTGGATCCGTCTTCCCGATTAAACGAATCGCGGCCATCGATAAAACCGATTTTCTTGGAGGTTTATCTTCTTGAAGCCACATCTTGATCATTTTAGTTTATTGGCACCCTTCTATGAGTTTTTTATCCAACCGAAAAATCCCGAGAAAATAAGTTCGCTTGCCCAACTGCCATCGGACGGAATCATCCTGGATGTGGGCGGAGGTACAGGGCGCGTTGCACAATATTTGCGCGGTAAGGCTGCGCAGATATTGGTAGCTGACGAATCCTTCAAAATGCTCCAGGAAGCACAAAAAAAAGGTGGATTGCGGCCAGTTCTGTCATTAGCCGAGAACTTGCCTTTCCAGAACGACAGCTTTGATTGCATTATCATGGTGGATGCTTTACATCATGTGGCTGACCAACACAAAACCGTCGATGAGCTCTGGAGGATTCTAAGACCGGGTGGGCGCATCATTATCGAAGAGCCCGATATTCACTTTTTAAGAGTCAATTTTATTGCTATCGCTGAAAAACTCGCGTTGATGCGCAGTCACTTTCTTCGCCCTCAGCAAATCCTCGCCTTATTTCAGGGTAAGTCTTCTATGGGACGTGTCGAACTGGAAGACTCGCTTGCCTGGATCATTGTAGAGAAATAATCCAATTTTTCTTAGAAGCACCGCCTATTTTTTTAAAAACTCTCTCAAAGAGATTGTGGCTATTGATTTTATTAAGTCGATCAAGACAGCCCACCAGAACAGCACAAAAGTCATTTACGGCGACTTCAGCCACAGCCTGGTTTGGAATAGCGCTGATGATTGCACCAAGCTAATAATCGGCTTCCAAAGCCAAACTACATGGATTATGGGGCGCGCAAAGAACGTTCAGAGAGCTGTAAAGGAAACCCCAGGGTCGTTGTTTTCAGGCTAATAGCTCGGCCAGGCGCGGCACCTGCTGCCTGAGCACCCATTCCTGGGTGCGCCAGCCAAAAACCTCGCCGACGCCGCCGTATTCAAAAGCGGCAATTTCCGGTTCGCGCCATGCCCCCGTTTGAATTTGAGCGCGCGCCCATTCGGCAGCTTTCCAATCCTCAGCGCTCAATTCAAAATGGTCATTCAGGTAGCCGTTATAGTGCCGGAGCCCGGTAATGTGCAGTTCGGAGAGCCTGTCCATGGGCAGTTGGTTTGTGTAGGCGTCCAAATCCAAACCAAGGTAATGGCAGCTGATGCGCGCGTGGGAAAGGTCAAACAGCAGGCTGGCATCCGCTTCAACAATCGCCCGGGTAATCATTTCTGGTGAGGAACCAATTTCACTGCCGTACGTCTCAGGGATGTAGGGCAGATTCTCCGCGACCAGTTTTACGCCGGGTACCTGATCCTTGAGATAATTCATCCCTGAAATCCAGCTATCAAGCAGTTTGCGTTGGTCAGACGGGCTGTTGGGGTCCAGGTCCGGACTGCCCATCAGGTGACAATTGAGGTGCGGTGTCTCCGTGCTGGAGAGCATCGCCCGGATAAGGTCAAAGTCCAGGTGTTCAAAGCCGCCGTTGCCAACAATAATTTCGAAGTGAACATGCACCGGCCGCAGTGGTCGGGCTGCGCTGACGATGTTTTCCCACTCCGGGCACTTCAGAAGCTCACAGTCCACCGCGCCTTCGCGCAGCAGCTTTTCCATTGGAACCGAATAATTGACCGCGAAACGCATGCTTGGCTATGCTCAGTTTGTTTCGGACGCTGCGGGAATATCGCTGTAGGGATCAAGCTTTGATTCAAGCTCGTGGCGGAACTGCTGGGTGTAAAGCCGGTAGTAGTGCCCTTTTAGCAGCATCAATTCATTGTGGTTGCCGCTTTCCGCGATTTGCCCTTCACGGATGACGAGAATTCGATTTGCGTTTTTAATCGTGGAGAGGCGGTGCGCAATGATGAAGCTCGTGCGTCCGGTCATCAGTTTTTCCATGCCGTTCTGGATTAACGCTTCGGTCAGCGTGTCTACCGAGCTGGTAGCTTCATCCATCACAAAGATATCCGGTTTTGAGAGGATCGCGCGGGCAATGCTGATGAGCTGCTTTTGCCCGACAGAGAGCAGATTGCCGCCTTCGCCCACATTCTGGTCATAGCCGTGTTCGAAGTGCGTGATGAAATGATGCGCGCCAGCCAGTTTTGCCGCTTCTTCAATCTCTTCATCCGACGCGTCCAGCTTACCGTAGCGGATATTTTCGCGGATGCTGCCGGAAAAGAGGTGTGGAGTTTGCAGAACCACGCCAATGCGGGACTGAATCGTCTGCAGGGTCAGGTCCATGTAATCCGTACCGTCAATCCGGATGATGCCTTCCGTCGGCTCGTAAAAACGGCAGAGCAGGTTCACGATAGTTGTTTTCCCGCCGCCTGTCGGGCCAACCAGGGCGACCGACTGACCGTAGGGTATGTGGAAGCTGAGTTTGCGGATTACCGGTTCATCCTCTTCATACCGGAAGGACACATCCTCAAAGGCGATGTCCCCCGCGAGCGAGGCGGTTTGCAGGGCATCCGGGCGGTTATGAATGCCCGGTTTGGTATCCATCAGCGAAAAAACCCGCTCGGAAGAAGCCACCGCGTTTTGCATATCCGCGTACACGCGCGCCAGGTCCTGGATAGGCCAGAGAATCATCATAATGTAAGACACGAACGCCTGCAGTCCGCCGATGGTGATCGCGCCGAGTTCAACTTTAAGGCCGCCGCGCCAGAGGATTAGCCCAAGTGAAATCGCGCTGATCATCTGGATGGTCGGCTGGAATAGGGCGGAGAGGTACGCGGCGCGGTAGCTAGAGCGGTACATACCGGTTGAAAGCACCTTGAAGTCCTTCAGGTTGCGGTCCTCACGGCGCAGGGCTTTTACCACGCGCACGCCGGTGATATTTTCATTAAGGCTGGCAGTCATTTTTGAGTTGGCTTTGCGCGACAGGCGGTAGTGATGATAAATGCGCAGACGGAATTTTAAAGCAGCGTAAATCATCACCGGCAGGGAGAGCAGGACAATCACCGCTAGCTGCCAGTTAATCGTAAACATGAATATCGCTGAAACGACGATGCTCACCAACGCGTACGATGTATCGATGACTCCCCATGTAAGCAGCTCGGCCATCTTTTCAGTATCAGAGGTCACCCGCGACATTATCCATCCGAGCGGGGTCTTGCTGAAGTATGACAGCGAAAGGTCCTGCAGATGATTGAAAAGCTGCTTGCGCAGGTCGTAACGCACGCCTTCACCCTGCACGCCGACCAGAAATATGAAGAAGAATACGCCTATTGACTGCACCAATACAATCGCAGCGTAAGTGGTGAAGAAACGCAGGATGGCGGCTTTGTCCTGCAGTATGATACCCTCATCGATGATGCGTTTGCTGAGAATGGTAAAGTAGGCATCCAGCAGCGAAACAACCACGATGGCTAAAACGCCGCCGACCAGAGCTTTCCAATGCGGGCGCATGGCGCTGAATAAGCGCTTCAGCACATTGGTCTTTAACGGAACATTATCGTCCAGTTCGTTTTCATCATAATACGTGGACACGGTCAATTTCCTCTTGCAGCGCGCTGTCGATGCGCGTCTGAATCTCATAAATACTGCGGTAGATGCCTGTCTGCTGAATCAGGTCGTCATGCGTGCCGGACTGCACAATTTTGCCCTGGTCAAACACCAGGATCAGGTCCGCGCTCATAATGCTCTGAATGCGGTGCGCGATGATAAAAGTTGTGCGGTTTTCCATCAGCGACTGAAGCGCCTGGCGGATTTGCACTTCAGTTTCCATGTCCACGGAGGAGGTCGAGTCATCCAGGATCAGGATGCGCGGGTTTATCAGCAGCGTCCGCGCGATAGCGACGCGCTGCTTTTGACCGCCGGAGAGCGTTACGCCGCGTTCACCCACCAGGGTGTCGTAACCATTCGCGAATTCCTTGATGACATCGTGGATGGCGGCTTCCCGGGCGGCTTGCTCAATTTCCTCCTGGCTGACTTCCCGCGTGATGCCGTAAGTGATATTGTCGCGGATGGAGCAGGAAAAGAGAAAGGGTTCCTGTTCGACAATGCCAATCTGGGAGCGCAGATAGTGCCGTGGGTATTCACGCAAATCCACGCCGTCCAACAAAATCTGACCTTCCGTCACGTCATAGAAGCGCGGCAGCAAGTTGACCAGCGAGGTCTTGCCGGAGCCGGTGGAGCCGAGCAGCGCTATGATTTGCCCCGCCTGACAATCGAAAGAGATATCCTCAAGCACCGGGCGGTCTTTTTCGTAGGCGAAACTGACGTGGTCGAAGCAAATACTGCCTTGCACGCCCTGCGAAGGAATGTAGGAACCCTCGAGCAGCGGCTCCTGAGACACGCGCAGCACCTCGGTCACGCGTTTGAGCGAAACAAGCGCGCGGGAGGTATCCACAATTAATCGACCAAGATTGCGGATAGGCCAGATCAACCAGCCAAGCAGACCAGTAAAGGACATGTAATTACCAAGCGTTATGACGCCATCGATCGCCATGAAAGCCGCCATGATATTGCTGCCGACCAATTGGGCTGCGCAAATCGTATCGGAGATCGGCCAGAAGAGCGAGTGCATCATGTTCAATTTTCTGCCGCGTTTGTACTTTTCGAAATTGTTCTTTTCGAACTTGTCAATTTCGTACGACTGCCGCGCAAAAGCTTTTACCACCCGCACCCCGCTCAGGTTTTCCTGCAGGTTGGTCGAGATGACCGCTTCCTGCTCCTGATAAGCTTCGTAAGCCTTGGAGAGTTTGCGGAAGAACAGGATGGAGACTACCAGGATGACCGGCACAATGATGATTGAAACCAAGGCAAGCCGGGTATTCAGCTGCAGGATAGCCGTAAAGTTGATAACAAAAATCACGATGATACGCGCCACGCCAATAGCTTGGTCGCTGATAAATCGGCGCAGGGTGTCCACGTCCGAGGACGCGCGTTCAAGCAAATCGCCAGTTTTCGCTTCGGCGTGATAGGCGAAGGATAGGCGCTGGATGTGGTCAAAGAGCAGGTCGCGCAGGCGGCGGGTGCTGCTTTCAGCGGTCTGGGCAGCCAGCTGATTGCTGAGGAAGCTGGAGGTGGCCTGAATGAGGATTAGTCCGGTGAAGCCAGCTGCGGAAAGGAGAAGCTCGCTCCCGAAGCGGCCTTCCTTGAGGATGTGGTCCACAAACCAGCCCAGGAAAAGGTAAATACCCGCGCGGGCAGTGGCAGAAATTGCCAGCATGAGGGCGGAAACCAGGTAATGCCCGTGATAGCCTGACATCAACCGCCAGAGGGCTGTCAGTCCGTTTTTACTCGAAACGACCGCTTTCGAGTCCAGGGGAGGGTATTCAGAATAATGTTTCTTCATTTATAAAGTCCACGCACTGCAATCGACAATAATCTTGAAATACAGACAAAAATTCAGTATACCCGCGCGCGTGGAGAGCGTCAATTGACTTTGCCAAAATTGGTGGTAATGGCGTGGAATTTCTATCAGAAACTGAGAAAAAGTCGAGGCTTTTTTGGGGTGAGCCAAGCCTTGTTGAGTTTTCAGACGAGCGCGTGGATAAAGGCGGCAGTCTGCGCAAATATTTGCCCGCGTTCCTGCGCCAGAAGCATCACGTGCGGGGATTCTTGCATGGTGACGAGCTGTTTATCTTTGGAACTAACCCGCGCGATAATGGTTTTGCCGCTTTCGGGCGGTACGCTTTTATCCTTGCCTCCTGTGAACACCAACAGCGGCTGGGTTACGGCGGGCAATTCTTTCTTCACCACGTTCTGAAGCTTTCCTAACTGCGCCAGGCTTTTAACCGGATAGACGTTGTAGCCTTTCCAGGGCAGGAAGTCTTCGGTTTGGTGCTTGTCCATATGTTTCATAAAGTACTGCAGAAGGTAGGCGGCTTTTAGCTTGCGAATGATAAGCGCGGGCGCCGCCAGAATAATGCCAGATACCTGTTCGTAGCGGCTGGCAATCAGGAGCGCAAGCAACGCTCCCATGGATTCCCCACCAATAAAAACTTTCTCGCTGCGCTGGCGCATTTCCAGAAAAGCGGCTTCCGCCGTCTCATACCAGTCCAACCACTTGGTGCGGTTCAACTCATCGGGGTGGGTGCCGTGCCCAGGCAGCAGAGGCGCTGAGACTGTGAATCCCAACCCGTGCAAGTGCTCGCCCAAAAGGCGCACTTCCGCTGTCGTGGCGGTCAGGCCGTGAAAGAGGACTACCCCCACGCTCCCGCCCTGCAGTAGAAAAGTGTCGCCATCCAAATGCGCGTTTTTCATGTATTCGTTTACTGTCATAACACAACCCCGCAACTAATCTATTAAAAGGAAAGGCGTAATAAGCTCTGATATTACGCCTTTAGGAAAATTATATCAAGAAAATCAGGGCAGTACCCAGTAGCGAAGGACGTCCACCGTGGTTTTGAAGTTAACTGTACCCGCGGACATAGTAACAAAACCGGTGGAGCCGGCTCCGGGGTAGGTGTCGTCGGTGACGGACCCGACCAGCGCGCCGTTGATGTAAAAGGCGAAGCTGTTGCCGTTGGCGAGGACGCCGATGCGGTTGGTCTCATTGGCCGGGCGGATTTTGTCAGAGCTCTGGTACTGCAAAATCGTCTCGGACGCGTTTGAAGCTGTGTAACGATTGAAGCCCCAGGTGCCATCGCAGGTGAGACCCATGAAGTAAAAGCGGCTGCCTTCCGTCAGGCGGAAAGCCAGACCAATGCGGTCCTTGCCGGAACAATTGGGCATGCTTAGTTCTGCTTCCAGATAGAAATTCTGGATTTTCTGACCGGTGGTATACCAGCTGTGCCAGTAAGGCGTGCCCTTGGAGTAGACATTCAGATAGCCGTCGTTGACATTCCAGGTCGACCAGTCGTCTTCGTAGTTCCACGCACCGGTCACACTGGAAAAATCCTCCACCTTATCCGGGCTGCCGTATTGCAAAGCCGGGTCTTCAGGGTTGAGCGTGGGCGTGGGGGTGGGGGCTTCGGTAGCTGTCGCGGTCGGGACGCTCGTGGCAGTCTCCGTCGGTGGGATAGGCTGTGCGGTGGGTGGGGCGGCTGTGGGAGGCACCGGTGTGTTCGTTGGCGCGTTGGTTAGCGCTACGGCGACGGCGGTACCGATAAGGTCTTGCGTAGGTTCAGCCGCACTTGGCGCATTACATGCGCTTAAGAGCACAAGGGCGACAATAATCAGTAAGGTTTTCTTCATGGCAGTTCCTTTAGGTAAACCTGACCCTGTAAATCGGTTGTTAGAAAATAAGTATAGCATGGTTGCCGGATTGGTTTTTTGCGTTTTGGCGGGATGGGTTATAATCGCCGTAGTCTTAAACCAGGCATTATCTTGATTGAAAGAGTGAGAAATGGATATTTTTTCGAAGTGTATTAATTTTAAGGTTGTGAGTGAGGCCAGGGAAAAAGGCACTTACCCTTATTTCATTCCGCTGGATAAGAATGAAGGAACTGAAGTGCTGTATGAAGGGCGTCGGATTATTATGTGCGGCTCCAACAACTATCTGGGTCTGACCACGCACCCGAAAGTGCGCAAAGCCGCGATGGACGCGATTGCCGAATACGGTACCAGCTGCACTGGGTCGCGCTTCTTAAATGGAAACATGACCCTGATTGAAAATCTTGAGAGAGAGCTGGCGGAATGGGTGGGCATGGAAGCCGCGTTGGTATTTTCCACCGGCATGCAGGTGAACCTCGGCACCATCAGCGCCTTGGTCGGTAAGAGTGATATCGTTATCCTTGATAAAGAAGACCACGCCAGCATCGTGGACGGCGCTTTTTTGAGCGGCGGCAAGATTGAACGCTTCCGCCATAATGACATGGAGCACCTGGAACGCGTATTACAGAGCCTGCCGGAGGACAAGGGCAAACTCCTTGTGGTGGACGGCCTGTTCAGCATGGAAGGCGACATTGCCCCGCTGCCGGAAATCATACCTTTGTGCGAGCGTTATGGCGTACGCCTGATGGTGGACGACGCGCACGCTTTCGGCGTTTTGGGCGGCGGGCGCGGAACAGCCGCGCAGTTCGGTCTGACCGATAAAACCGACCTGATTATGTCCACTTTCAGCAAATCCATGGCCTCCATCGGCGGGTTTATCGCGGGCAAGTTCCCGGTGATCGATTACGTCAAACACCACGCGCGTAGTCTCATTTTCAGCGCCAGCATTCCTCCAGCGAACACTGCCACGGTGTTGGCTGCTTTGCAAATCATGCGCGAAGAACCGGAACGGGTAGAGAACGTCATCCACAACGGTGAATTCATGCGGGAAGGCTTCCGCCAACTTGGCTTCGACACCGGACATTCCTGCACGCCTGTTATCCCGATTATCATCGGGGATGATGAGCTCACATTCCGCACCTGGCGGCTGCTGTTCGATAACGGCGTGTTTGTCAATCCCGTTATCAGCCCCGCCACCGCGCCCGGCAGGCAGCTGCTGCGCACGAGCTACATGGCAACCCACTCCCTGGACCAGCTTGAACATGTGCTGGACGTCTTTGCCAAAGTTGGGAAAGAAGTTGGGCTGTTATAATCCGAAAGGTTGTGAATTAATTAGCTCCCGATACCGGGAGCTTTTTTTTAACAATATTGAAGCGAAAAAGGGAGAAGCGTCAGTTTTGGTCTGATGTGCGCTCAGGCGGCTTCATCTGGTCGCCTGGAACAGGGCTGAGGCTGAAGGTGGACTGACTGAGCAGGGTGCTGATGGTTTCTTCCATCCTCTTTTTGGAAGGCCTACGCTGGAAGCTGGCTTTCAGACGCGCGAGCGTCGTTTCGGTCAGCTTCTTACTCAGGGCTTTCAGCTTCTCCTGGCTCACTTTCTCGCCTTTGTCAAACCATTGGATTGAAGCATACCCCATCGCGACCGTCATCGAAGTGGCAATCGCAGATGAAAGCAGCCAACCTGGAACGCCGCCTGCTTTGGAAAGCTGCTGAAAAAGCGTTCGCCCGATCAAGCCCAAGCCGAAAGTGCCAATGAGTTCTTTGGCGCGCTCCGCGGTTATTTTGTATTGGTAGATGCGGGAGATGGTCAACACCATCCCTACCTGGTTGGCCAGCATCGGGACGAAATCAATAACTGGCAGCGGAGTGAGGGCAATCGCTGCCGAAAGCGACGCGGCGGTGGTGATGCTTCGCCAGGCGAGCTTCTGTCGATATTGCGGCATAGCCCGCGCCAAAGAGACTGTCATACCAGGGTCCGAGGCTACAATTGCCATCATGATGCTGGACACGCCTTCCCCTCGCAGCGCCGAGATTGGGAGAATTTCCTGGGTTTTCACTCCCAGGTTTTCGGCGGCTTTGCGGATGACCGCGTCGTGGTCCTTGCGGGTCAGGTCGATCTTGTTCAACACAATCAGGAAAGGCTTCTTGAGCGCCAGGATTTCTTCGTAGAGGTCCAGTTCGGTTTGTTTGACGCCCTGAATCGAGTCAAACATGAGGATGAGGAAGTCCGCCCCGGCAGCGGCTGCCATCGCGTAATCACGTTCCTGCTGCCCAACATAGCCAACCGCGTCGGCGCCGGGTGTGTCGATGATGGCGAACATGCCGGCGTCTGCTTCCTGGTTCAGGCGCGTGGTGCCAGGGATGGGGCCAACCACAGCTTTATCGTTTTTTGAGCGGATGAATTGGTTAAACAGGGTGGATTTACCTACGTTGGCAGGGCCGATGATGGCGACCGTACGGGCTTTGCCAAAAGCAGTTTTAAATTGAATGACCGCCAGGTCGATTAACGCGTTCAGGGGATTCTTGTCGAGCGGCAGCCCTTTAAAGGTGTCTTCCAGACTGCGGCGTTCGTTTTCCGGCACGGCGCTCCAGATCCTGTTGATTATGGTCTGCGTCGCGGATGGAAAATACTTCGTAACGTCTGTAATGTCAGGCATCAAAAGGCCCTTCCTGCACCACGCTGGCGGTACGCAGTCATTATACCGAATTATTGAGGCAGGATGGGAGCGGCTTTATGTTGACATTTTTGGCTGAATCAGGTAATATCATCGCGCTGTTTGGCGAGGTAGCTCAACGGTGGAGCAGTGGACTCATAAGC
>CAZPWL010000064.1:0-10456 GCA_964590535.1 uncultured Anaerolineaceae bacterium | reverse complement strand
CGCGAGGACCGACACACCCTGGCCGCGCAGGATATTGAGCGCCTGGATTATCCAGGATTCCTTGTTGTGCGTATCGCTTATGATTCCGATTTTCAAGTTGTTCTCCCTTATCTGTAAGTTAATTAATCCACCATAATTGTATCTATTGATTCTCATATGGTAAAATCGAATTGCATTTAATCAGGACGATCAGGCGGAGCTGGCACTATGACAACATCCCTCGAGCAAGGCATTGAAGCCGCAAAATCCGGGCAAATGGAACAGGCTCTGGCACACCTGAAAGATGCCATCGTGGAAGAACCTACCAACGCGGATGTGTGGGTTTGGTTGGCTGCTATCATCGAGGACGAAACCAAGCAGACTATCTTCCTAAAGAAAGCGCTGGAACTGGATCCCTCCAATCGTCCCGCGCAGCGCGGGTTGGCATTCATTGAACGCAAAAAGTATATTCCGCCCAAACCCGGCGAAAAGTTATCCGACTACACCCGCCCGATTGGCATTTTCAAGGCTGCTCCCGCCCAAATCCAGGTGGAGCAGGAACCGGAGCCAGTCCCCGCGCCCGAACCCGAAATTGTCCTGCCTACCCCAGCCGCCGAAGAACAGTCCGCCCCTGCGCCCACCGCAGAAGAAGCCCCCAAAAAAGAGAGGGCGCGAACAGCCAAACCGCTTAAAACAAAGGTCTGGCTGGATGTGGTTATGTACGGTGTGACTCTGATGGTATTCATCGTGATTGGAATCCTGATCGGCACGACGCTGCTGAATGTGAATATTCCCTTCCTGACGGAACCAACGCCGGTGCTGACTGTCCTACCCGAAAACGAAGGCGTCTTTCTGCTTGAAAACGGGCAGTACACCGAGATGCAGCTGAATCTGAACCTGCCGAAAGAAGAGGCAGGCATTCCGGTTACTAAACTGACCCTGCCGGAACTGGTGGTAAACAACCAGGTGATCAGTCTGGAACGCCTCCAGCTGCTCGATGAAGCCGGCTTGCCGGTCGCGTTCACAACCCGCCCTGTGAAGGACAACATCCACTTGCTTACTCCGCAGGAAGCTCTGGTGCCTGGGCGTTATTGCGTCGTCTTCACATTGAATGTTGACCGCAACGAAGCCCTGTATTGGTGCCTGCGGGTCGAGTAAAGACCGCTTGCTATTACAACGAAATATCAATCCCCCGGAGGCTGAATTCAATGACAGTTGAATCCTTGGGAATTAACATCCCAACTGACCACTTTGACTACTCCCGGCACGGCACGATTATCGCCAAAGAAATCCTTGCCGACCGTGTCGCGCGCTACGAAGTTTACGCGCCGCTCATTGCCCAAAAAGCCCGGCCGGGTCAGTTTGTCATCTTGCGGCTGACCAATTCCGGCGAGCGCGTCCCGCTTACGATTGTTGATCACGACGCGCGGCGCGGCATGATTACGCTGATTGTGCAGGCAGTCGGAAAGAGCACAGAGTACATGGACAGCCTGCCAGTCGGGGAGCAAATCCTTGATGTGCTTGGTCCCCTGGGCAATCCCTCGGAAATTAAGAACTACGGCCGCGCGGTGATAGTTGGCGGCGGAGTTGGAACCGCGGTGGCTTACCCGGTCGCGAAAGCGCTGAAAGAAGCCGGAAACCACGTTACAGCGATTGTTGGGGCGCGCAACAAGGACTTAATAATCCTGCAAAAGGAACTGGAACAGGTGGCGGACGAGCTCTACATCACCACCGACGACGGCTCGTTCGGTTTTCACGGCTTTGTGACTGACCAATTGAAGCAGCTGCTGGAATCCAGCAGGACTTACCAGTACGCGCTGGCCGTGGGTCCGCTGCCGATGATGCGCGCCATCGCTGAGCTTACCCGACCCTACGGCATCCCTACCACAGTAAGCCTTAATCCCATCATGGTGGACGGGACAGGCATGTGCGGCGGCTGCCGCGTGCAGGTCGGGGATAAGGTGCGCTTTACCTGCGTGGAAGGACCAGAATTCGACGGCCACCTGGTGGATTTTGACTCGCTGAATAAACGCAACCGAGCTTACAACCACCTCGAAAACTGCCGGCTTGACGAACACCTGACCGTGCTTAAGACCTACACCGAAGAAGTGGAGAGTGCCCCCCGCGCCCGGCAAGCCATGCCCGAGCTGCCGGTGGCGGAGCGCGTCCAAAATTTTGAAGAGGTCGCGCTTGGTTTTACCAATGAACTTGCCCTCAAGGAAGCCGCGCGCTGTTTGCAGTGCAAGAACCCCAAATGCGTGGCTGGCTGCCCGGTCTCGGTGCAGATCCCGCACTTCATCAAACTAATCCTTGCTGGCGACGTCTCGGCTGCGGCGCTGCTGATTAAACAGGACAACTCCTTGCCGGGCGTGTGCGGGCGCGTTTGTCCGCAGACGGAGCAGTGCGAAGGCGCTTGTATCCTCAACAAAAAAGGCGTGCCGGTGGCTATTGGCGCATTGGAACGCTACGTCACTGATTACCTCGACGGGCATCCTGTCCAGAAGGCTCCCGCGGAAGTGAAATCCAGCGGACATAAAGTCGCCTTGGTCGGAAGCGGACCGGCCTGCCTGAGCTGCGCCGGGGACCTGATCAAGGCCGGCCATGAAGTGAGCGTTTTCGAAGCCTTTCATGATTTTGGCGGCGTTTTACGCTACGGCATCCCTGAGTTCCGCTTGCCCAAAGCCATTGTGGGCAAGGAAGTTCAGCAGCTTTCGGACCTCGGCGTCAAGTTCGTCCCGGATGTGCTGATTGGCGCGACCAAAACAGTCCAGGATCTGATGCAGCTGGACGGCTATGAAGCGGTGTTTATCGGCACAGGCGCGGGCTTGCCCAACTTCCTGAACATCCCCGGGGAAAGCTTGGTTGGAATCTACTCCGCCAACGAATTCCTGACGCGCGTGAACCTGATGAAAGCCTACCTGTTCCCGCAGGTGGATACGCCCATCCTGAACCTTCAGGGCAAACGTGTATCGGTTATCGGCGGTGGGAATACCGCCCTGGATTCCGCGCGGGTCGCCTTGCGACTCGGCGCTGCCGCAGTTTCCATCGTCTACCGGCGCAGCGAAGCCGAAATGCCCGGCCGCTTCGAAGAAATCCAGCACGCAAAAGCGGAAGGCGTCCGATTTGAATTCCTGCGCAACCCGCTGGAATTCCTGGGCAACGCGGATGGCTGGCTGCTTGGCATGCGTTTGATTCGGATGGAACTGGGTGAACCGGATGCCAGCGGCAGAAGGCGCCCGATACCGATAGCGGGTTCTGAGTACGAAATGCCCGTGGATGTGGCGGTTGTCGCCATCGGCAACGGTTCCAATCCAATCATCCAGCGGACCACCCCGGACCTCGCATTCAACCGCTGGGGAAACATTGTAGCCGACCCGGAGACAATGGCAACGTCCATCCCCGGAGTTTACGCTGGCGGGGATATCGTCACCGGCGGCGCGACGGTTATCCTGGCGATGGGAGCCGGCCGAAAAGCTGCTGCTGCCATAAACCGCTTTCTCGCGGAAATAGACGCCCAAAAAAGCAGTTGATATGGCAAAAATCGTATGTTTAGGCGCAGGCAGTTTCTCTTTTGGTTTAAGCACCCTTTTAACCCTTCTGCAAAGCCCGGTGCTGCGGGGGAGCGAAATCGCGCTCGTGGATATCAATGCCGAGTCTCTCGACCTGACCGCCAGGCTTGCAAGCTGGCTGAACGACTGTTGGGATTGCGGCAAAAGTATCAGCGCGCATTCCAACCACAAGGACGCGCTTCAGGGCGCGGATTTTGTGATCAGCGCGATCGAAGTTCAGCCGCGTGAAAGGTTGTGGCAGCAGGATTTTGAACTGACCCTGAAATATGGGCTGCGCCAGCCTTACGGCGAGAACGGCGGACCAGGTGGCTTCGCGCATGCCGCCCGCAATGTCAACACCGTGCTTGGTATCGCCCGGGACATGGAAAAAGCCTGCCCGGATGCCTGGCTGATAAACTTTACCAATCCCATGCACCGCCTCTGTTACCTGGTGAACCAGTACTCAAGCGTGAAAGTCGTTGGCCTGTGCCACCAGCTTGCCGCAGGTTATGCCATGGCCGCTAAAGCGCTGGCCTCAATCTATGGTTTGCATGGGGCGGATGCGTTTGTCAGCACGCACGCCGATCCGAGTAACCACTACCCTATGGCAGCGATGGCCGCCCAGGGCATGGATCGGTTTAAAATAAAAGCGGCTGGTCTCAATCACTTCACCTGGATGCTCTCGCTTCAAGACCGGCAGACTGGTGAGGATCTCTACCCGCTTTTCCGTCGGGAATGGGAGAAGCTCCCAAGCAGCTTTGAACCCCTGACCAGAGAGATTTTTGAGATTTTCAAGCTGTTTCCAATCCCTGGCGACGAACACCTGGATGAGTATCTGCCCTGGCTGACCAACCCGGAACTCAAGGCCTGGGAACGCTATGACCTTTCGCTATATGACTGGGCGCTGTATGAGAACCTGCGCGATGAACAATGGCGGCAGGTCTCTGAATGCGTGGCAAACCGGGAATTGAATGACGCCTTGAAAGAACCAACAAGTGAAGGGGCGGTGGAACTCATCGAAAGCCTGGTTTCAGGCAAACCGCTATACTGGGAGGCCTTGAATGTTCCCAACGATAGCCTGATTGACGGCTTGCCTGCCAGCGCGATCGTGGAAGTTCCAGGGATAATTTCAGCCGAGGGAATCACAGGCGAGGTGGTGGGTGAACTCCCCAAGGGGATTAATGAGCTGCTGCACCGCGAAGTGAGCGCCAGCCAGCTGTGTATTGACGCTGTTGTGCATGGAGATAGGGAATTAGCGCTGCAAAGTTTGCTGCTGGATCCAGTTGTGGATGATATTGGAACCGCGCGCGCGATACTGGCTGACATCCTTGAGACGAACAAAACCTGGCTGCCCCAGTTCTTCAACTGAAACACCTGTATTCCCAATAAACAGATCCGTGTTGAATTGACTTGATGGATTTTTTGTAGTATATAATTTAATTTGTGGGTATTTCTGATGCGTGCATAACTATCCAATCTGGAATAACCATAACATTTTCTATGCAGTTGTTTAAATAACGGAGGATTAAGAAGTCATGGCAGAACGCGAAATTGGTACAGTAAAATGGTTTAATGGCGAAAAAGGTTTCGGCTTTATCGCCCGCAACAATGGAGAAAAGGACGTTTTTGTTCACTACAGTGCAATTATTGGAGACGGATACAAAAGCCTAAAAGAGAACGACACCGTCGAATTCACCGTCGCCCAGGGAGCTAAAGGCCCACAGGCGCAGGATGTCAAAGTAATTTCCCAGTAAACGGAAAACAATCAAAAACCGGTCTGGTTATGCAGACCGGTTTTTTTTAATTCCGGGTCAGACCTCGATAAGGAGTGCGCCCCGGGCCCCCACGCTCCAGTCCGTATCGTGCAATCTGGTCGGCTTCAAAGTCCGACCAATTCCCCAGGAAGAGCCTGGGCTTGCCCTCGTGACCAAGTGCCAAAATGTGCGTGCAGATCCGGTCCAGGAACCACCGGTCATGGCTGACCACGACAGCGCAGCCCGCAAAATTCTCGAGCGCTTCTTCCAGCGACCTGAGCGTGTTTACATCCAGGTCATTGGTAGGTTCGTCCAGCAGGAGGACATTCGCTCCGGCTGTCAGCGTGCGGGCAAGAAAGACCCGGTTCCGCTCCCCGCCAGATAAATTTCTGACGGCTTTCTGTTGATCTGAGCCGGTAAAGTTAAATGAAGCGCAGTATGCCCTGCCGTACACGGTCAGGTCGCCCAATTGCAGATCATCCGCGCCGCCGGTGATAGCCTGGAAGACCGTCAGGTCCCCATCGAGCGTTCGCGACTGATCAGCGTAAGCCAGCTTGACGGTATCACCAAGGCGGATTGTGCCTGAATCCGGCGTTTCCACGCCGGCAATCATTTTGATCAGCGTGGATTTTCCTACCCCGTTGGGACCGATGACCCCGATAATTGAACCCGGCGGCACGCTAATACTCAGGTCCTCAATTAACTGCCGATCGCCAAAGCCTTTGCTGACGCCATCCAATTCGATTACCACATTGCCAAGCCGCGGCCCTGATGGAATATAGATTTCCAGGTCCTTGCGTTCCTTTTCGTATTCCTGAGAAAGCAGTTTTTCATAAGCGGTGACGCGGGCTTGTCCTTTGGATTGGCGCGCTTTGGGAGACATGTGAATCCACTCCAACTCCCGTTGTAAAGTCCGCTGCCGTTTGGATTCCGTCTTTTCTTCTACACGCAAGCGCTCTTCTTTTTGGGAGAGCCAGCTCGAATAATTGCCCTTCCAGGGTATTCCGTAGCCGCGGTCCAATTCAAGAATCCAACCCGCCACGTTGTCGAGGAAATAACGGTCATGCGTCACGGCGATGACTGTGCCTCTATAGTCCTGCAGGTGGCGCTCCAACCAGGCAACAGACTCCGCGTCCAGATGGTTGGTAGGCTCATCCAGCAGCAGGATATCCGGCTCGGTTAGCAGCAGTCGGGTCAGAGCGACGCGCCGTTTCTCTCCGCCAGAAAGAACTTTGATGGGTGTATCCCCGGGCGGGCAGTTCAGTGCGCCCATTGCCAGATTGAGGTTGCTCTCAAGGTTCCAGGCGTCCACATGCTCCAGCGCGTCCGTAAGGCGCGCTTGCTCGGCAATCAGCCTGTCAAAATCCGCATCCGGGGTGGAAAAACCTTCATTCACGCGGTCGTACTCAGCCAGCAAATCGACAATTGGCTGCACGCCTTCGCGAATAACATCCAGAACCGTTTTGGTCTCATCCAGCTGCGGCTCCTGCTCCAGCATCCCCACGCTGTAGCCTTTGGATATCGCGATTTCGCCGATGTAATCCAGATCTTTGCCCGCCATGATGCGCAAAAGCGTGGACTTGCCTGAACCATTCAAACCCAACACGCCAATTTTCGCGCCGTAATAGAAACCAAGCGAGATATCGCGCAAAACCTGTTTGTTTGGCGGGTAAATCCGTCCCACACGGACCATTGAATAGATTACCTGGGTATCAGAAGGCATGCAAACTCCTTTGTGCTAACTTTTCCTGGCAGTATTGTAACAAAACCGGAGAATAAACCCAAAAGTCAGCGCTCAGGGTTGACGCTCGTAAAGAATCCAGTCCCCCAGGCTCTCCCCTGCTAAAAAGTCATCCGCCACTTCCGGACTAACAGAGCCTTCGGAGCGCACGAGCAAGTATTGCACGCCGCGTTCACCCAGCCAGTTTTCATCCGCCGCCAGACTGACTGGATAAACATTCACCACCCGGCGGGAAAAATCCTCACCAAAGAGCCCGTATTCCTGATAATCGCTTGTCTCCGCCGCCACCCCAACTACCGCGCCGGAAGGAATCTCTCCCGCCAGGTAGAGCATTTCTTTTGAGGAGTAAGACTGGCGGGTCAGCTTATCAATGCGGTTCATATTCCAGACCGCCGCCCCCCCGACAATTTGCTTAGCAGGATTGAAAAGCGCGACCATCGCTGAGCTGAATACAGCCGTGAAGACTAACAGCCACGGCACCCAAAGGCGCGTCCGCCTGCCATCAAACCACATGGGCAAAAAGGCTGTCGCCATCGCGACGGCCGGCATGAAGTACCTGCCGTCAAATGGCGTCCAACCCGGCCGGATGAGGCTGCATGTGACCAAGGCAGTAAGGTAAAAGACAAACGGAAAGATTCGAAGCACGTCCTTTTTCTTCAGTCCCTGTACGAAGCCAATGACGCTGGTCGGGAGAATCAGTAAGAAGCCCACCAAACCGAACCAAGCTTCGTCTTCCTGTAATTGATAAAGCCGATCCCAACTGAAGACGTGCGCGTCCAGCGTGGCGATATCACCTTCCAGGTTTAAGCCCAGTGGAGCGGTAATTGCTCGCGCGACCGCGGCTTTTCCGGCTGTCATTGGCAGCTGAATGGACTTCGGAAGCCACGAAAGGTCCGCCAATTGGTAGACCCAGCGCGCGCTGGTAAGCGCGATGTATTTTGCCCGCGGCATTTCGGCTTCCACGGCTGTGCTGGTCATTTCAGCAGCGTCCGGACCCACCGGTGAGCCAAAGTTAATCTGGTTGCTGACATAAATCGGGGAACTAAGCAAAGCGAAAGCCAGCAACGCCGCGCAAACCCACCCAAGTCCTTGTTTGAGGGAATAACGGTACACCCAAAAACCAGCCAGAGCAAGCATGGCAAAACCCGGCAGATAAGCGGCGATGGAAAAGTTGGTCCCAAGCACCAGTCCGAAAGCTAGACTGGAAAGGATCAGCGCGCCGCGCTGTTTTTCTTTGCCCCAGCGGTGGAAGAAATACACCAGCGAAACGAACAGCCAGGTGCTGATAAGGTCATGCCGCACCGAGGTGAGATGCAGCTGTACCACTGGAAAGGTCAGCCAGATAAGACCCGCAAAAGTGGCCCCGCGTCGGGAGAAGCCTAACTCCCGCGAGAGTAAGTAAACCAAAATGCTGGTCAGAGCACCCGCGAGGAAAGGAATATACGCAATGAAATGGTCCGTCCCGCTAAGGAGTAAAGTCCAAAGGTAAGTCAGCTGCGCGTTGACCGGGAAAGTGAGCTGCCAGATGAAAGGCGTTTCCCACGGGAAGTAGCTGCCTTGCTGTTTCCAGCGCACAATCCGCGCGACGTGGAAAGCGAGCGCGTCATTGTTATTTGGGGGAACGATAAAGATTAATACCAATGAGAGCAGCAAAACCCCTGCAGCCACAATCATGAGGGCCTTCAGCGCAGCATTTTCGCGAAATCTGAACCAGGAAAGGAGCCGCCCGGGTTTAATCTCAGATGGGAACAGCGAGGGTTTGCCTGCCAAGAACCAGATGGATGCGCTGATGACCAATAGCAGGCACTGAAGCAGAAGAATCAGAGCTGCGGAATCCAAGGAATGCAGTAAGTTCGCGACCTGAAAGGTCAGGACTATAGAAGCAAAACTGAGTAAGCCCCAGGCTAGAGGAAATTCCAAAGACCTCCTCAGGCGCAGAAGCGCGGTGAGGAAGAGCGTAGAAAAAACCAACAATATGATGGATACCAGAAAAATCATTGCTGCTCCGCATTTAGTTTACCGCAAGCGCGATGTTTATGAGTTATTGGTTGCCTTTGCATGAAGTCTTTTTGTCAGCTTTAGATTTTTTGCTCAATTTTCCCTATAATATAGTGAATCAAAGGCCACGCGTGGAGGCGTCATGAATGCATCAAATACCAAACAAGTAGGATTCTGTTGGCTGTTGATACTGGCTGCGTCAATTCTTGTTGCGGCTTGCGCACCAACCCCCGCTGCCCCAACGCCCACCCAGACGCCGCTACCGCCGACCTTGACCCCAACCCAAACGGCCACACCCACGCAAACAGCTACGCCCGATCCGCTGCTCTTGGAAATTCCTGCTCTCCTGGACCAGTGCGAGACGCTCAGCGCAGCCAAAGCGGAGGTGATTGTGAGCGGTCACCTCTACCTACCGGAGTTCCGTATTTACGGATACAGCGGTTGGAAAGGCATGAACCTAAATCAGTTTTTACCCAACGACCTGGAAGGCATCACCGCCCTTATCCAGGTTGGCGAGGGACCAAATACAATGGAGGACCTGCCATCATATTTCACGCCGCGAGACCTGCGCGCGCGTTCTGACAGCGGGCAGTTGATTCTGCAGGGTCATAGCATTGTCATTCATGGGCGAGCCGAATACGTAGTTAGTGAGGGGGTAGCGCGCTGCCAGGTTTGGGTAGAAAAAATGGACTCTTTGATGTCGGCAGAGGTGCTCATCCCGCAAACGGTCAAAATTTCCGATTTGCTTAAGACACAAAATATCGGAAATTTTGCTTATCCAGAAATTGTCTCAACATGTGAACTTCTGGGCAGAGAATACCAAATGGTTTCCATCGCGGGTTCAATTATCGCGGAGGGTGGACCCGAAAGGTGCGATAAAGGAATCTGCCATTTCAGATTGACGGATAAGACTGGCACTGTCTCGGCTGTTCTATTGCTGTCAGAAACTCCCAACGCTATTGCATTCATCTCCAGGCAGGGCTGGAAATTGATGGACCAGGATGGAATTGCGCGGGACTTGTTAAACCTGATTTTTACCGGTACGCTCTTTGTCGATACTTCTGACGGTTGTTCTCTATTGGTATATCAAATCCAGGAGCCGTGACATTTTCCGAATTTTGCCGTCAGAGATTCAGAAAACCGACAAGATTTGGACCGCCGACCTTCGCGCAGCACCCTGTCAAGGGCTCGGTCCCGAACACCCACCAACACAAAAAAAGACCCTCCATTGCTGGAAGGTCTTTCTGTCGGGGCGGGCGGATTTGGACCGCCGACCTTCGCGCAGCACCCTGTTAAGGGCTCGGTCCCGAACTTCTACCAACTCAAAAAAAAAGAACCCTCCATCTCTGGAAGGTTCTGCTGTCGGGGCGGGCGGATTTGGACCGCCGACCTCACGGTCCCGAACCGTGCGCTCTATCCGGGCTGAGCCACGCCCC